>NZ_JBSICA010000026.1:0-73388 GCF_058245595.1 Pseudomonas sp. UF-293
CCTGAGCGCTCTGAAATTAAGGGCGCAATGGACTAGCAACCGCAAGACCAAGGCGACAGTTACCTTGACACGTACCGCGCTTGTAAAAAAGTAAGTCGCCGTAAGGGCGAAACCGTAATCAGCAACACCCGCAGAAACGGATATACACCCAAAACCCCAACAGCCTGGTCGGCCCAAAGGCCGCCACGGCCCAAAAAAAAGCCCCTCAAAACCGAGGGGCCCAAAAAAACCAGTCAGAAACCCGAATCAGGTCATCTGAATAATGGTCTGCATAATCGTGCTCTGCGTCGAAATGGTCTTGGCGTTCGCCTGATAGTTGCTCTGACCCTTGATCAGATCAACCAGCTCATTGGTCAGGTTAACGTTCGACTCTTCCAGCGAGTTCGACACCACCTCACCCAACGTACCGGTCTTCGGCGCGTCGTAGCCCGGAATGCCCGAAGCGAAAGTCTCTTTCCAGCTAGTGCCACCGACAGCCTGCAAGCCCTGTTCGTTGGTGAAGCTGGCCAGCGCAACCTGACCGATCGCCTTGCTCTGGTTGTTGCTGAAGTTGGCGAACAGCGTACCGGTGCCGTCGATGGTCAGGTTAGTGATCTGGCCAGTGGCGTAACCATCCTGAGTCGGGATCGTACGCGAGGTATCAGCGTTGTACTGCGTGGTGTTGGCCATCGAGATGGTCACGCCATTCGGGTTCGCTGCCGCGCCGTTAGGCGTAAACACGCCATTGGTCACAGTGCCCGGCACCCAGCCGGTCATTTTCAGATCGCTGCTGATGATCGGGTTGGCCGGATCCGCCGGGTTAGGCGTGCTCACCTGAACCAGCTTGCCGGAGCTGTCGAACGACAATGTCGAAGCGACCGGCGCAGTGGTCACAGGGTTGCTGCCGGTAGCGTCCGGGTTACGGCCATCGACCAGGGTGTAAACCTTCCAGGTGTTCCCGCCAGTCTTGACCATGTACTGGTCCATGACGTGGGCGTTGCCCTGGGTGTCATAGATCGGTGTGCTGAACGACTTGGTGTACGTTTCCGGCTTCGACGGGTCGAACGTCACGGCGCTGGCGCCGGTATCGACGATCACTGGCGAAGACGAATTGAGGTTGATGCTCGAGGTCACCGCAGAAGACGACTTCGGCGCCAGGTTCGAGGTGTCGATCTTCAGATCGGTCAACACGCCGTTGATGATCTTGCCGTTGGCATCCACACCGTAACCCTGCAGACGCGAGGTGTAGTCGGTGTTGGTGATGTAACCGGCGTTGTCGACCTTGAACGTACCGGCACGGGTGTACGAGATCGAGCCGTTGTTGCTCATGGTGAAGAAGCCGGAACCGTTGATGCCCATGTCCAGCACGTTGCCAGTGTTGTTGATGTCACCCTGGGTGAACTGCTGGGAAACGTTGGCCAGGCGTACGCCGTTACCGATGACTTTGCTGCCGCTGCCCAGACGAGTTGACGAATAGACGTCTTCGAATTCTGCGCGCGAGGATTTGAAACCGGCGGTGGCGACGTTGGCGATGTTGTTGCCGGTTACGTCGAGTTGTTTGTTGGCGGCATAGAGACCGCTAAGGCCGATGTTAAAAGACATGTTCCACTCCTTCGTGCCGGGTTAGTCGGCTCTATATACCAATGGTTTGTACTTTGGACAGGGCAACGGTGCCCTTGCCGGCCAGGTTGAGCATCAGCTCGCCACCGGTCTGGCTGATCGTCACGCTGTTGACGGTCGCTGGCAGGTAAGTCGCCAGGTCGGTCGCGGTGCCGTTGATCGGTGCGTTGGCCTTGAACGTGTAAGTGCCGACCGGAACCACGGTGCCGGCGGTGTCCTTGCCGTCCCAAGTGAAACTGGCATCGCCGGCAGCGCGGCTGCCCAGGTCGATGGTGCGCACGGTCTTGCCGTCCTTGTCGGTAATGGTCACGGTGCCGCCGGCAATCGACGAAGGCACGGTGACCGAACCGGTCAGGCCTTTGCTCGGGTCATCGAGCTGCGCGGTGTTGGTCTGCACGATCACGTTGCGACCGACCAGCGACGACGCTTGCAGCGCCTGCGACGAGTTGTAGTTGCCGGCCAGGCCACTGACAGTGGAGTTCAGCGTGGTGATGCCTTCAAGGCTGCTGAACTGCGCCAACTGCGCGACGAAGGCGCTGTTGTCCTGCGGGTCGAGCGGGTTCTGGTTTTTCAGCTGGGTGACCAGCAACTGCAGGAATGCATCCTTGCCCAGCGCTTGACCGCCGGTGGCACTGTTGGTCGCCGAAGCAATGCCACCCGACGTAGTGCTACTCGTCTTCGACGAGTTGGCCAGGATGTCATTCATGCTCAGGCTGCTGGTGGTATCCGTAACGCTCATGGCAGTCGCCCCTTATTACTGACCGAGGGTCAGTACCTTCTGCATCATGGTTTTGGCGGTGTTCATCATTTCGGCGTTGGTCTGGAACGACCGGCTCGCGGAAATCATGTCAGCCATTTCTTCCACCACGTTGACGTTCGGGTAGTAGACGTAGCCCTTGGCGTCGGCAGCCGGATGGTTCGGCTCGTAGCGCGCTTCGAGGTTGCTCTGGTCTTCGACAACGCCGAGTACCTGCACGCCCTGCCCGGCCGCGTCCTGGTTCTGGAACAGCGAGTTGCTGCCGCCGGCCTGGCCGCCCTGGAACATGGTGGCGAACACCGGGTGACGGGCGCGGTAGGTCTGGTCGATGCTCGACGAGACGGTTTCGGCGTTGGCGATGTTCGAGGCCACGGTGTTCAGACGCGTGGTCTGCGCGCTCATGCCGCTGCCGGCAATGTTGAAAACGCTGGACAGGGACATGGATTATTCTCCGCGCAGGGCTGACACCAGCCCTTTGAATTTGCTGTTGAGCAAGGTGAAGCTGGCCTGGAAGCCGACGGCGTTTTCCGCGTAGTTGGACTGTTCCAGTTGAGCGTCGACGGTGTTCTGGTCGATAGAAGGCTGCATCGGCGTGCGATACATCAGCGACTCGTCGCCGTTGCCCAGCCCTTCAGCCTCGATGTGCCGGCTGTTGGTCATGTTCAGGGCAAAGTGGCCGCCGGTCTTGGTCTTCTCGGTCTGTGCTTCGAGCACTTTGGAGAAATCCAGATCCCGCGCCTTGTAGTTCGGGGTGTCGGCGTTGGCGATGTTGTTGGCCAGCACTTCGGCACGCTGGGCGCGGAAGCCCAATGCCTTTTCGTGAATGCCCAGCGCTTTGTCGAAGCTGATGCTCATGTCGGGAACCTTCAGGTGACCGGTTTTTCGTATCTGAGCTTTAGCAAGCGCCGTGCCAAATGGAAGAACCCCCGTATTCCGGGGCTTTGCGCCGAACAGGCAAAGCGGCAATGCCAGAAAAGCGGCAACCGGTTACCGCCGGATGCCGCTTTTCTGCCGCTGTCGCCTGCCAACACCGAACCTGTAGGAGCTGCCGAAGGCTGCGATCTTTTGATCTTGGTCTTCAAAAAGCAACATCAAAAGATCGCAGCCTTCGGCAGCTCCTACACGGGGTGCGGTGTCAGGTAAAAAAACGGAAGGCTTTGAAGGCCTCCCGTTTTTTGTATTGCCGCAAACCGCTTATTTCGCCTTGTAGATAATCCCCGGGCTGCACTGAACCATCTGGTAATGATCCGGCAAACCGTTCAGCGCTTCCGAAGCGCCAAGGAACAGGTACCCGCCCGGCTTCAACGTGCTGTGAATGCGCAACAGGATGTCCTTCTTCACTTCGGCAGAGAAGTAGATCAACACGTTGCGGCAGAACACGATGTCGAACTTGCCCAGCGCTGCGTAGCTGTCGAGCAGGTTAAAGGAGCGGAATTCCACCCGGCTCTTGATCGGCGCCTTGACCACCCAGCGCCCCGGCCCCTTCGGGTCGAAGTAGCGCTGCAGGCGATCCGGCGACAAACCTCGACCGATCGCCAGGCTGTCGTACTCGCCGGTCTTGCAGTTATTGAGCATCAGCCCCGACAGATCAGTGGCAACGATCTGCACGCCCATCTTCAACTGGCCAAGGTTGCTGCGCTCGAACTCGTCGATCGACATCGACAGCGAGTACGGTTCCTGACCCGACGAGCAGGCCGCCGACCAGATCCGCAGACGCTGGTTGGGGCTGGCCTTGATCGCTTCCGGCAGCACCTTGTTCTTCAAGACTTCAAACGGATATGTGTCGCGAAACCACAGGGTTTCGTTGGTCGTCATGGCATCGACCACCTGCTCGCGCAAACCGCTGCGCGGCTGGGTCTGGATGCGCTGTACCAGCTCACCCAGGGACTTGATGCCTTGCTGCTCCATCAGTTTGTTGAGACGGCTCGAGACCAGATACTGCTTGTTTTCACCGAGCAGAATGCCACAGGCTTTTTCCAGGAAGACCCGGAACTGTTCGAAATCCAAATTACCCGTAGACAATGATGCCGCCTCTTAAATCGTGTTGAACGCCAGGGACAGAAGGTCCCTAGCTGATATCTGCAGCTTTGATCCGGTCGACTACCCGGGATGCGAGGTCATCAGGACGGAATTTGGCCAGAAAGTCATCAGCACCGACTTTCTTCACCATCGCCTGATTGAATACCCCCGACAACGAAGTATGCAGGATGATATGGAGCTTTTGCATGCGCGCGTCGCCGCGGATTTCCGCCGTCAGGGTGTACCCGTCCATCTCCGGCATCTCGATGTCGGAAATCATCATCAGAAACTCTTCTTCCGGCTTCTTGCCCTCGTCGACCAGCTTGCGCAGGTAATCCAACGCCTGCTTGCCGTCGTTCAGCGCCACCACTTCGACACCGATGGTCTGCAGACAACGCGTGACCTGCTTGCGCGCCACCGACGAGTCATCGACCGTCAGTACCCGCAGCGACAGCGCCTTGGTCTGCGTCTCGACATCGACCACGCCCACCGAAATCGCTTCCGGGGTCGGCGCCACTTCAGCCAGCACCTTCTCGACGTCGATGATTTCGACCAACTGGTTGTCGACCCGCGTCACAGCGGTCAGGTAGTGATCGCGACCGGTGCCCTTGGGTGGCGGATGGATCTCTTCCCAGTTCATGTTGACGATGCGCTCCACCGAGCGGACCAGGAAACCCTGGGTCTTGGTGTTGTACTCCGTGATGATCACGAACGGGCTGTTCTTGTCTTTCAACGCACCGGAGCCCGTTGCCATTGCCAGATCCAGGATCGGAATGGTCGCTCCCCGTATATTCGCTACCCCGCACACGACAGGACTGGATTTGGGCATCAAGGTCAGGGACGGGCACTGCAACACTTCCCGTACCTTGAACACGTTGATCCCGTAGAGCTGCGGCCCGTCGAGACGGAACAACAGCAGCTCGAGGCGATTCTGCCCTACCAGTTGCGTGCGCTGGTTCACCGAATCCATTACACCAGCCATGCCCAGACTCCTACATCAACGCCAAGTGTTGTTGCGACGCACATTCATTGCTAAACGGCACGGCGCTTGCTTTTTAACTCGTATGAACGCTCAAACGACATTTTCCCGACGCCTGACCTCTACCCTTCGCAAAGGGCTTTGCGCGGTGGCCGCCGTTTGCTGCTCGCTTGCTGGCAGTCCTGCCAATGCAGATGCGGTTACCTTGCCTGATATGCTTATCGGCGTGACTCAGGGCTTTCTTGAATTCACCGTAGAAGACTATTTGGCTTCCAGTCAAACCGAAGGCCGCTACGAAATCGAAGTCAACCAGCTCGACCCGCGCATGCGCATGCCCATCTGCGACAAGGAATTGACAGCGACTCTGGAGAGCCCGGCACGCCCGCTGGGCCGCGTTACGGTGAAGGTTCGCTGCGAAGGCAGTTCGCCCTGGACGGTGTTCGTACCCGCTCAAGTCCGCCTGTTTCGCGAGATCGTAACGACCACTCGTCCGCTGAAACGCGCCGGCATTATCGAGCCGCAGGATGTGACTTTGCGCGAGCGCGATGTCAGCACGATCAATCAGGGTTTCCTGACCTCCGTCGACGAAGCGATCGGGCAGAAACTTACCCGACCAACGGTCGCCGATCAGGTCATCACACTGGTGCATCTGGAACAGGCCGAAGTCGTGCGCAAGGGTGACCAAGTGGTGATCACTGCGCGCAGTGGCACCCTTGCCGTACGCATGCCGGGCGAAGCGCTCTCCAATGGCGGCATGAAAGAACAGATTCGAGTAAAAAACCTTAATTCTCAAAGAGTTATCAAGGCGCAGGTGATCGCGCCGGGACAGGTCGAAGTAGCCATGTAAAAGCCTCGAGGAGAAAACTGGCGCCGACCCCGTCGCTTCCCTAAACTGTGCCGCAGCAGGTCTCGCAACGGCGCATGCAAGCTTATGGTTGATTGGGCCTAAAGTTTTTCAGGGGATAGCCGAAAACATGGCAAGCGTCCAAATTCCCAGAGGTTTTTTATCATGGTTATCGATTTCAACCGATTGAACAGTTCCTCGTCACTAACCGGCAGCACACGTACCAGCAACGCCAAGGAAAGCGCTGAAAACAGCCCCTCCGCGCCGCTGAATACCCAGGCCGAACAGGCCAATGTCGCCAAAAGCGGGGAGTCGGTACACCTCAGCAATGAGGCTCAACAGTTGCAGAAGGTCACTGACAAGCTGCGCGATCAGCCTGCTGTCGACAAAGCCCGTGTGGCCGAGTTGAAAGCCGCGATTGCCGATGGCAGCTATAAAGTCGACAGCAACCGTGTAGCCAGCAAACTGCTCAACTTCGAAGCCCAGCGCTAGGCTTTTGCCGGCGCCAGGCTTTTGGACGCTTAAACCCCAAGGCCAGCCATGCACGACACTAACTTATTGCAACTGATCAACGACGACTTTGCTCCAGCGCAACAATTGCTGGAGTTATTGCAAACCGAATCCCTCGCTTTGCATGGTCGTGACATGCCGTTGCTGGAAGAAATTCTGGCGACCAAGCAAGCGTTGATCATTCTGCTCGAGCAGCATGGCCGCAAGCGCAGCGAAATCCTCGCCAGCCTCAACCTGCCGACCGATCGCACAGGTCTTGAGCAACTGGCCAGCCAGTCGAGCATTGGCGACCAGTTGCTGACTCAGGGTGATGCCCTGACCGCGCTGATCGCCCAATGCCAGGCTGCCAACGTCAAGAACGGCCAGTCGATCCAGATCCAGCAGGCGACCACCGCCAATCAGCTGAAGATCCTCACCGGTGGTGAGCCGCCAGCGCTGTACGACGCCAGCGGGACCTTTGCCAAACCGGTCAAGCCGCGAACGCTCAGCCAGGCATGAGCCATTCGCTGGCCCTGCACTATCCACTTGCGCAACATGCTGGCAAAATACTGGCCAGTCGTCTTATTTTGTCTGGAGATTGAAGAACCGTGTCCAACACCCTAAGCGCGGATGATGCTCCGCAGCCTCCGAAGGTGCTCACCACGCCACTGGAAATCTCCAGCAACCTGCGCCAGCTGCAAGACAGCCACGATCCGCTGATCATCACTTTCCATGAACGTAGCCAGCGCTTTCAGAGTTACCTGATCAAGGTCGACCGCGAAACCGCAACGATCGCACTGGACGAAATGATCCCGCGCGATGGCGAGCGCTTCCTCCAGGCTGGCGAACCGTTCAAGGTCGAAGGCTTTCACGACGGCGTGCGCATCGCCTGGGAATGCAACGGCACGCTGAACATCGAAGAATCCGACGGCGACCGTTTCTACACCGGCGACCTGCCGAGCGAAGTGGTCTACCACCAGCGCCGCAACGCCTTCCGCGCTGCGTTGAAACTCACCGACCTGGTCAGCGTTGAACTGGGCGGCGAAAAGCTCAAGGTTCCTCTGCACGGCAAGCTGCTGGATATCTCCGCCACTGGCTGCAAGTTCCGCTTCGAAGGCGACATCACTGATCGCCTGCAACTGGGCCAGGTCTACGATCGCCTGATCGCCCCGCCGCTGTTCGGCAACCAGCCAACATCGGTCGAACTGCGCTATCTGCATTTCGAAGAAAAACTCAACATCACCTTCGCCGGGCTGCGCTTCCACAACATCAGTGGCCAGGCTGCGCGTAACGTCGAGCGTTTTGTTTACCAGTTGCAACGTGAAGCACGGCGTTTCGACAAAGACGATCTCTGAGTCGCAGCGATCAATAAAAAGGGCAGTCCTGTGCGGGACTGCCCTTTTTCATGCGCGGACGTTTATCTTCGGCTCAGGGCCTGCCGCCACTGATATCCGGCGCAGGCTTGTCGTCATCGCCGCTGTCCGGTTCGGTTTCAACGACCGCTTCCGGCTGAGCTTCGGGCTCCGGTTCGGGATTGCTCGGCGCCGGGTCCTGGACCATCTGCTCCTGCACCACCTGCTCATCGACACGCGGGTCAAGCGCCGCCACCAGCGGCGAGCTCGACATGCTGTCCGGCATTGCCACGTGATGCAGCGGTGCGTCGTCGACCTGGTGCAGGTTGGTGACCGCTTTCGGACGAATCCGCCAGACCAGCACCAGCGCGAAGAAACTGAAGAACGCATACAGGCTCTGACTGCCGAGAAACTTCATCAGCACGCCCGCCAGCAGCGGCCCGATGCTCGCGCCGACGCCGTAAGTCACCAGCAACATGGCGGTCAGCGACACCCGGCGATCGCCTTCGACGTGGTCGTTGGAAAACGCCACCGCCAGCGGATACAGGCAGAATTGCACCAGCGAACAGAAGAAGCCGACGACGAACAGCACCTCCAGCGGCACCTGCGGCATGATCGCCAACGGCAACGCCGCCACCGCCAGAAACCCGGCAAAGCAGCGAATCAGCAGCGCACGGTCATAACGGTCGGACAACCAGCCCAACGGCCACTGCACCAGCAAACCGGCAAAAATGCAGCTACCCATGAACAGACCGACCTGCTCGGTCGACAGCCCCTGCTGCGAGGCATACAGCGGCGCCAGACCGTAGAACGAACCGATGATCAGACCGGCGCCGAGCACCGTGCTCAGCGATTGCGGCACGCGTTTGATGAAGAAGCGCGGCTCCATCGGCGCGGGGTGCAGAGGCGCCGGGTGAATCCGTCGGGTCAACGTTACCGGCACCAGACACAGGGCAAAGCACAGCGCCACCAGCATCAGCAGTTCCAGACCGAGGCCGGGGTGCATGACCAGAATCAGCTGGCCCAGCACCAGGCCCAAATACGAGGCGATCATGTAACCGCTGAACACCAGGCCGCGCTGATTGGCATCGGCCTGCTCGTTGAGCCAGCTCTCGATGACCATGTACTGACACATCATGCCGAGACCGACGATGGTCCGCAGCACCAGCCACGCCGGCAGCCAGTCCACCAGACCATGGCCGAGCACCGCCGCGCCGACGATCCCGGCACACGCCGAGTACGCACGGATATGCCCGACTCGGGCAATCAGGCGATGGCCGATCTTGCCGCCCAGCACCAGACCGAAATAGTTGGCCGCCATCAGCGCACCGACCCACAGCCCGTCGACGTTGTCGGCGGCCAGACGCAAAGCCAGATAAGTAGAAAGAAGGCCTGAGCCGATCAACATCATCAGCGAGGCGAAATACAGCGCTCGAAAGGATTTCCAGATTTGGCGCATCGGCGTTCCGAGCGGCTCCTTGCAGTAAATACCGAGCAGTCAGAACGACTGCCCGGCAGCAGCGATACGTCAGGCCTGGGCGGCCAGCACACGGCGCTCCCAGGGAGTGATTTCATCAAAGAAGCTGGTCAACTCCATGGTCTTCGAAGCGATGTAGCCTTCGATGAACTCCGACCCGAACAGTTCCCTCGCCAACTGGCTACGTTTCAGACGCTCAAGCGCGGCGTGCAAGGTACACGGCAAGGCCAGATTATCCGGCACGGTGAATTCACCCTGGATTGCCGCGCTCGGCTCCAGTTCCTGCTCGATGCCATGCAAACCCGCAGCCAGACTGGCGGCGATCGCCAGATACGGATTGGCGTCGGCGCCCGGCAGACGATTTTCGACCCGACGTGCGACCGGCGAGCTGGCGGGAATACGCAAGCCGGCGGCGCGATTGTCATGGGACCAGCAGGCATTGTTCGGCGACGCGTACGGATGACACAGGCGCTGATAGGAATTCACGTTGGGCGCAAACAGTGCGGTGAAATCGGCGAGGCCTGCCTGTTGCCCGCCGATGAAGTGGCGGAACATCGACGTCGGCTCGCCGTTCGAGTCAGTAAAGACATTCTTGCCGCTGCCGATTTCAACGATGCTCTGGTGAATATGCATCGAACTGCCCGGTGTGTGCGCCAGCGGTTTGGCCATGCACACCACGCTCAGGCCATGCTTGAGCGCGACCTCTTTGAGCAGGTGCTTGAACAAGAACGTCTGATCGGCCAGCAGCAGCGGGTCGCCGTGCAGCAGATTGATCTCGAACTGGCTGACGCCCATTTCATGCATGAAGGTGTCGCGCGGCAGGCCGAGGGCCGCCATGCATTTATACACTTCGCTGAAGAACGGCCGCAGACCGTTGTTGGAACTGACGCTGAACGCCGACTGGCCATCCTCGCGGCGGCCGTCGAGGCCAACCGGCGGACGGAACGGCTGAGTCGGATCGGTATTGGGTGCGAAGACAAAAAATTCCAGTTCGGTCGCCACCACCGGCGCCAGACCGTGCGCGGCGTAACGGGCGATGACCGCTTTGAGCTGGCCACGGGTCGAGAGGCTGGAGCTCTCCCCGCTCAGTTCGTCGGCGTCGCAAATCGCCATGGCGCGCGGCTCGTCGCTCCAGGGCAAACGGTGAATCTGCGCAGGATCGGCGACCAGCGCCAGATCGCCGTCATCGCTGCCGTAGAACCGCGCCGGCGGATAGCCGCCCATGATGCATTGCAGCAGCACACCCCGCGCCAACTGCAAACGCCGCCCCTCGAGAAAACCCTCGGCGGTCATCACCTTGCCCCGTGGCACACCGTTCAGATCCGGGGTGACACATTCAATCTCATCAATGCCGGTCAATCGCTGCGCGAGTGAACCCTGGCCATCGGTTGTCATGACGCAATCCTTGTTGTTGTGCGAGCCGCGAACGGCGACCCGGACAAAATAGGCTGCGGCTGTTCGGAATATCAAGCAGCGCCCACAAAAATCCCGATCTTGTGCAGGAGCCGTAGGAGCTGACGAGTGCAACGAGGCTGCGATCTTTTGATCTTGCTTTTTAAAATCAAAAGATCGCAGCCTTCGGCAGCTCCTACACCAGACCTCAGGGCAAGTAGAGGCTGAACACCCCACCACCCAACGGCCCGCCATTGCTGATTTCGGTGCGCCCTTCCACGCCGTTGCGCTGGTGCAGCGCGGCGATGCGATTGGCGAAATACAGACCCAGCCCGGTGCTGCCGCTGCTGTGATTGATGCCCTGGACATAATCGGCCTGACGCTCGAGCATCTCTGCCGGATAGCCGTCGCCATCGTCATTGATGCTCAGCACCAATTGCCCGGCTTCATCGCTGACGGTAATCAGCAGCGACTCGCGGGCGTAACGGATCGCATTGTTGATGCAGTTGCCGAGCACCGAAGCGATCAGCTCGCGATCAAAGAAACCCAGCGGGCTCAACGGATCGACTTCATAAGTGGCGATGATGCCGCGACTGGCGAACACTTCCTGATGCGCGGCCAGTTGCGCCTCGATGAAATCGTCGAGTTCGTGATAGGCCGGCTGTAGCGGCAACTGGTTGACGCCGAGTTTGTACAGCCCGAGCAACTGCACCAGCATGCCGTTGAGGTGGGCGAATTCGAAGTCGATCACGCCCTGTTCCGAGCCGTCGCGCAGCTCTTTCGGCAGACGCGCCAGCCATTGGCTGTGCGCCTGCATCAGCATGGCCAGGGAGTTCTTCATGTCGTGAACGGTGGAGGCAATCACCGTGGAAAAATCCAGCGCCGGATCAATTGGGCTCATTCGCCAAACGCCTTGCTTTTCAGCTTCTGATAACGCGCAAACCGCGCGTCGGTGTCGGGCATCAGGCCCACCAGTTTCAGGCAGGCCCGACATTCTTCCAGCTCCGCCGACGGCACACTGGTGTCGGTGCCGTGCAGCAGCGACTGGGCCAGGTTCAGCGCAATACTGATGTTTTTCGGTTGCAGCTTGAGCGCCTTGCGGAACACCTCGCGGGCCTCGACCAGATTGCCGGTCTTGTACACGCGCACGCCCTGGCGGTTGAGATCGGCCGCAGCGTTACTCGAACTGAGAATCGTCGGATCGTCGGTGAGCTTGGCAATGTCTTTCATCACGGCCGGGTCATCACCGTAAATCTCCGCGCAGCTCTTGAGCATCGAAGTGCCCGCCTCGGCCTGACCGAGCATCTGCAACTGCTTGGCCACCAGCAATGCCGCCTCGGGGCTCATGAATTGTTCCATGCCATCGAGGCGCATCAGCGCCTGTTCGGTGAGCTTGTCGGCGGTTTCAGCGTCGTTGAGCAACAGGCTGGTGGCCTTCATCAGCCGCGCGCGAATTTGCAGGCCGGGATCGCTCGGGTTCTCCTTGGCCACGGCACTGAGCGTAGTGTTGATCTCCAGCCGCGTGCGCGTGTCCAGGCCGCGATCGCTGCCCTTGCTGATCAGCGCGTGCGCCAGGCCGAGATTGCTTTCCGGGTCCTTGAAACGCGACTGCGCGCCCTGCGCCACGGCCTGACGATAAGCACGCGAGGCGGTTTCGAAATCTTCGTTGGCCATCGCCAGTTTGCCCAGCAGAGCCTGACGGCGCACCGCCAGCGGCGACAGACGAATCGCTTCTTCCAGCACCCGCTGCGCGCCTTTGCTGTCGCCTTCGGCCACCAGCACATCGGCCATGCCGTCATACAGCGCCGGCATCATCGGGAAGACTTTCAGGGCTTTTTCATAAACTTCTTTGGCCTGCGTTACCTGCCCGCGTTTGAACAGCAACTTGCCCAATCCGGCGAAGGCCCACGGCAACGGGCGGTCGGCAATGATGCCGTCGTAGAGTCGCTCCAGCGCTTCGTTCTGGTTCATGTCGCGCAGCGCATCGGCGCGGTAACGCAGGCACAGCGGCGAATAGCGGATGTCCTGTTTGCACAGGGCGATACAGGCATTGAGCACCTCGACCGGTTTACCGCGATCGAGGGCCTGCAGAATCGGTTTGAGCAACGTCTTGCGTTGCTCCAGACGCTCAAGACGCTGGGCCAGTCCGGAACGGTTGAACGGCTTGGTCAGGTAGGCATCCGGCTCGTGCTCCAGCGCACTGAGCACCATCGCCTGACTGGTCTCGGCGGTGACCATGACGAAAACGGCTTCGTGGCTGATGAGCTTTTCCGACATCAGGTCTTCGAGCACCTGCTGGCCGTTCTTCTTGCCGTCGCCGAGATGGAAGTCCTGAAGAATGAAATCGTAGGACTTCTGCGAGCACATCTTCAGCGCCTGCTCGCCAGTGTCGGCAGTATCGACATCCTTGACGCCGAGCTCACGCAACATCGAACGCACGGAACTGCGGAAATCGGAAAAATCATCGACGATCAGAAAGCTTTTTTGGTGATACGACGACATCGAAGATTTCCAGGCAATTGAAGAAAACGAACCGAGGCGATTTCAGGCGCGCAGATGATAGCTGGAGGCCATGCGCCATCAAGCGATTTCGCTGGAGTCTGAACTCACCGTTCGGGTTATCGGCCAAAAATGCCCGGGCCTGAGGGTGGTGCTTCAAGAATGTTGCCTGGAGTATTACTCTGCGCGCCTGCTCAAGGATTTTCATAGGGACTGAATCGTGTACATCAAGGGACGCTACATCCTGTCGGCCTTTTTGCTGCTGTTTATCCAGCCAATGAGTGCGGCGGCAATGGACTGCACCAAAGCGGCGAACGACGTGGAAAACACGATTTGCGCGAACAAACCGCTTTATGAGCTCGACGCGCAGATGGGCACGCTGTATCGCCAACTGATGACAACTGCCACAGCGACGCAACCTGAGCTCAAGCGCACCCAGCGCGCCTGGCTAAAAACCCGCAATGCCTGCGCAGTCGATGTCGCTTGCCTGGATGGCAGCTACCGCCAGCGCCTGCAAGCATTGCAGGCACAATGGACGCAAGCCGCAATGTGGCAGCCGGACGCCGTGGATCTTCAGGCGATGAACGATCTGCAGGAAAGCATTCGTGCCGAGAGCAAAAACCACCCGGAATTTGCGCTGGAACATGCCTTGGCCGCACGGGCTTTCGAGTCTTCGCAGACATCGTTCGCGGGCGATCCAGTCGACAGTTACGGCGAGCAAACAAACTTCCCCATGTCGCGTCCCAAAGGCGTAAGCGAGGATGAGTGGCAAGCATTGAAAGCCTCAAGCATCGGAGGCGCCGCCGAGACCGGACGGACTTCTTACGCACTGCTGGATCTGGACAGTGATGGCCAGCGCGACCTTATCGTCGACACATACGCAGGCGGCACCGGCTTGTTCACCTACGTGGAAACCTGGCGCCGCACGGGCGAGCGGTTCGTCAAAAGATCGGTCGAGCCGGAAAGTTCGCTGTTCTACACCAACGACCGTGGCGCCAATCAGGCAATCAGCTGGATCAGGCTTCACGACAGAATTTATGCCGCTTACCGAAACGGCGCTTATGGTGTCGACAATCTGTACCTGCTCAATCCGCTGAAGATCAACCGTCAGGTACCGACGGTGTCCGTGCGTTACGCTTACTCCCTGCAAGTGCCAACCACGCAACATAAAGAAGACGGCACCAGCACCTATGAGCTCGAAGCGGATTTGCACGCGGCACTCGACCACGCCGTCACTCAGGCAATGAAAGTCGCATCGGGCTCAAACCCTGACACGCCCCTTTGCCCCATTCCTCCGACGGGCGCCGGCGAAGACGATTACTACAGCTACGGTCCAGGGCACTACACCATCGAAAAGATCGCCGATTTGCCGGTAATGATCGGCGGCGAATGCTACATCGGGGCGCTGATTGACTGGTTCGGCAGTTACAGCGAAAAGACTGGGTTATTCGCCCAACTGGCCGTGCGCAAGCCGGGCGTCGAGGCGAGCGGGACTACTTACGAAGTCCACGGCCGTCGGCATGTAACCGAGGTCAGCGGGAGCCTTGGCAAAGTCGAAATCAACGACGACTGACCACCGATCATCACGCGGTAAATTAATCGGCACGGTTGCCAATCACCGGATGTCAAAAACACAGGCAGCACATTTGTCCTTCAAAAGAGCAGGCAGATCCGCAAATGAGGTTTATTCTGCTCAATTACCTGCGCCCCCGGACGTCCGCGATACGCTTGTACCGCCACAAAAAAAGGCCGAAGTGATGACCTCGAAACCCCCTGCCTCGCCCTCTGCGCCCGAACGCAAGGACCTGACCCCCAGTCACCTGAATTTCCCGGTGGTGGGCATCGGCGCCTCAGCAGGCGGCCTGCAAGCGATCAAGCTGTTTTTCGAGCATATGCCGAAGGACAGTGGCATGGCGTTCGTGATCATTCTGCACCTGTCGCCCGATCACCAGAGCATCGCCGACCAGATCATTCAGGAATCGACGCGCATGCCGGTGCTGCAAGTGACGCAGCCGGTGCCGATCGAAAAGAACTGCGTGTACGTGATCTCGCCAGCACATTCGCTGTCGATGAACGACGGCTATCTGCGGGTCAGCACGGCCGGTTCGCCGCAGGCGCGCCACACTGCCATCGACCTGTTCTTTCGCGATCTGGCCGACGTGCATCGCGAGCGGGCTTTTTGCCTGGTGCTTTCAGGCACCGGTTCCGATGGTGCGGTGGGCTTGTCGCGAATCAAGGAACAGGGTGGCGTGACGCTGGTACAAGTGCCGGAAGACGCCGAGTTCGACGGCATGCCGCGCGCCGCCATCGAGACGCGCATGGTCGATCTGATACTGCCAGTGGTCGAGATGCCGCAGAAACTGATGGAGCTCTGGCGCAACTCTCAGAACATCAAATTACCCAGCGCCAATGATCCCGACTTGAAAGCCTTGAAGCCTGCAAACGAACACGAGGCGTCGATCGCCGAACAACGCCTGCATGAAATCCTGTTGTACCTGCGCAGCAGCACCGGCCATGACTTCAAACATTACAAGCGCGCCACCGTGCTGCGCCGCATCGAGCGGCGCATGCAGGTCACCAGCCAGTCTGACCTCGGCGCCTATTACGACTACCTGCAAAACACCCCGGAAGAATCCAAGGCCCTGCTCGGCGACATGCTGATCGGCGTGACCAACTTCTTCCGTGACCGCGAAGCCTTCGAAGCCCTTGAGCGCGATGTGCTGCCGCAACTGGTGCAATCGGTTGCCGACTCGTCGGAAAAAGAAGAACTGCGCGTCTGGTCTGCCGGCTGCTCGACCGGCGAGGAAGCCTACAGCCTGGCGATCCTGCTCGATGATCAGATGCAGGTACAAAGCAGCAAGGCCAACCTGCAAGTGTTCGCCACCGATATCGACGAACGCGCGATCACCACTGGCCGCGCCGGCACCTATCCGCAAGCCATCGTCACCGACGTACCGCCAACACGCCTTCGGCATTATTTCGTCAAAGACGATGACCACTACCGGATTCGCAAGGAAATCCGCGAGAAAGTGCTGTTCGCCAAGCACAGCCTGTTGTCCGATCCGCCGTTCTCGCAGATCGACCTGATCGTTTGCCGCAATCTGCTGATTTACCTGGATCGCGAGGTGCAGCGGGAAATCCTGCAGATGTTCCACTTCGCCCTGCGACCGGGTGGTTTCCTGTTTCTCGGCACCTCGGAAAGCGCCGATGCCTGCCATGAACTGTTCGCGCCCGTGGACAAGCGCAACCGCATCTTCCGCGCCAAGACCGGTACCGCGAACAGCCGCCGCACCCCGACCATGCCGCGTGGCGGTTATATGCGCACCAGCGTTTCCCGACCGCCATCGAAAGCCATCGAGCCCGTCAAACTGTCGTTTGCCGATATCCACCGCCGCGCCATAGAACGCTTCGCCCCGCCGAGCATCATCGTCGACACCAATGCCGATATCCTTCACATGAGCGAATCCGCCGGGCGCTTCCTGCGGCATGTCGGCGGCGAGCTGTCACGCAACTTGCTGACGCTGATCCTGCCGGAGTTGCGCCTGGAAATCCGCACGACGCTGTTCCAGGTGCAGCAAAGCAACCTCACCGTGCGCTCGCGTGAGGTGCTGCTCAAGCGCGAGGAGCGTCAGTACCGCATCACGCTGATTGCGCAGCCGTACAAGGACGACGACTTCGACAGCGAGTGCGTGCTGGTGACCTTCGAAGAAACGGAGATCGACGCGCACGAGCAGGCGCTGACCACGGTGCTGCAGACTGAAAGCCAAGTGCTCTCCAACCTCGAACGTGAGCTGCAACGCACCAAATTGCATTTGCAGGACACCATCGAACAGTCGGAAATCTCCAGCGAAGAGCTCAAGGCTTCCAACGAGGAGATGCAGGCGATCAACGAAGAACTGCGCTCGGCCACCGAAGAGCTCGAGACCAGCAAGGAAGAGTTGCAGTCAATCAATGAAGAGCTGTTGACGGTCAACTACGAGCTGAAGACCAAAGTCGAAGAAACCGACAAGATCAACGATTATCTGACCAATCTGATCGCTTCTACCGACATTGCTACCGTGTTCGTCGATCGCAGCATGCGCATCAAATGGTTCACGCCGCGCGCTACCGACATCTTCAGCATGCTGCCGGTAGACACCGGCCGTTCACTGCTGGACATCACCCATCGCCTGAATTACCCGGCGATGACCGAGGATGCGGCGCAAGTGTTCGAATCGCTGAACATGATCGAACGCGAGGTCAACAGCACCGATAACCGCTGGTACATCGCCCGCTTGCTGCCCTATCGCTCCAGCGAAGACCATATCGACGGCACCGTGCTGACCTTCATCGACATCAGCAAACGCCGCGAAGCCGAGGAAGAGCTGCGCCTGGGCGAAGAGCGCATGCGCCTGGTCGCCGAAAGCACCCGCGATTACGCAATCATCATTCTTGACGAGATGGGCCTGATCACCAGCTGGAACAAAGGCGCTGAACTGATCTTTGGCCATAGCAAAAACGAGGCCGAAGGTCAGTACTACGATTTCATCTTCACAGCCGAAGACCGTGCTGCCGGCATGGCTGAAAGTGAACTATCCACCGCCCGCCAGCACGGCCGCTCGGAGGATGAGCGCTGGCATGTGCGCAAGGATGGCAGCCGTTTCTTCTGCAGCGGCGAGGTCACCCGGCTCAGCGGCGACCGCTTGCAGGGCTATGTAAAAATCGCCCGCGACCTGACCGGGCACAAGCGCCAGCAGGACCAACAGTCTCAGGAACTGGCGCAGACGCGCAATACGGTGTCCCTGCGTGACGAGTTCTTTGCGGTCATGTCTCACGAGCTAAAGCACCCGCTCAACCTGATCCAGCTCAACGCCGAACTGTTGCGCCGACTGCCAATGATCCGCACCGCCGGGCCGGCGACCAAAGCGGTCAACACCATTTGCGATGCCGTGAACAGCCAGGCGCGGATCATCGACGACCTGCTTGACGTAGCGAGGGTACGCACCGGCAAGCTCAAGCTGCAATTGGCGCGTGTCGATCTGAGCGCGGTTCTGCGTGACATCCACACGGTAGTGCTCAATGAGCAGCACGCCACGCGCATCGACCTGCAATTGCCTGAAGCACCGTTGATCATCCATGCCGACCCGACCCGGGTCGAGCAAGTCATCTGGAATCTGGTCAACAATGCCTTGAAGTTCACACCACCGAGCGGCCGCATCGAGCTGATCGCCAGTAAGAGCGGGAAAACGGCGCAATTGGACGTCAAGGATAACGGCGTCGGTATCGCTGCCGAGAACCTAGAACACGTCTTCGACCTGTTCGGCCAGGCGGAAAAACAGCACACCAACCATCAACGTGAAGGCTTGGGCATCGGCCTGTCACTGGTGCGACAACTGACCGAAGCCCAGCACGGCACGGTCAAGGTTGCTTCGCCGGGGCTGGGCGCCGGTTGTACCTTTACCGTTCGCCTGCCACTGTCGACTGATGTCGAAGAAACCGCTGCAGCAGCCGAGATTGAACCGGCCTCCGGCAAGCTCGATGGCTTGAGCATCCTGCTGGTCGACGACTCGCCGGAAGTGCTGGAGACCTTGAAAATGCTCCTGGAAATGGAAGATGCCGAAGTGACGGCCTTCGACCATCCCGTAGCAGCGCTGAAAGACGCTGAGAACACGCGCTACGATCTGATCATCTCCGACCTCGGCATGCCGGTCATGACCGGCTATGAACTGATGGCTGCACTGCGCAAGCTGCCGCTGGCGAAAAACGTACCGGCGATCGCCCTCACCGGTTATGGCACTCAGAGCGACATGCAGAAGTCCCGTGAAGCCGGGTTCGATCAGCATCTGGGTAAACCGGTGGCGTACGACGACCTGATTGAAACCATCGAGGCATTGCGCCGCTCGGAGTTGCTGTAGAGCTCGCCAGCGCTACAACGCAAAAAGCCCCGCCACACGATTAAGTGAGGCGGGGCTTTTCGTTTTTGAAGAAATGGTGTCCCAGGCGGGGTTCGAACCTGCAACCTTCCCCTTAGGAGGGGGATGCTCTATCCAATTGAGCTACTGAGACACTGATTGACGCGCGCTGGACGCGGCGCGATAGACGGCGTGCATGTTAACGGCCAGCCCCTGTTTTGTCATGTCGTCCGTAGGGCTTTTTAAGTGTAGGCAAGCGC
The DNA here is from genome assembly GCF_058245595.1 of Pseudomonas sp. UF-293. Taxonomy (NCBI): domain Bacteria; kingdom Pseudomonadati; phylum Pseudomonadota; class Gammaproteobacteria; order Pseudomonadales; family Pseudomonadaceae; genus Pseudomonas; species Pseudomonas sp. UF-293. The sequence goes on from NZ_JBSICA010000026.1 coordinate 19,559, forward strand.
CCTGGAAGATTGCGGGAACTTTTACCGGGCAAATTGCACTGCGCGAAAATGCAGTCATTGCAGATTGCAATCAGTGTTGCGCCAAAAAACCTACCAAACCATTGTTTTTAAAGGACTTATCAGCCGTTACACTGTTGGCACGGCGACTGCTATGCCTGTTCTATCAAAAAGAACAATTTGGAGCGTCGTGCCATGAACAGCACCCTCTTGCTTGCAAACGCAGCGGCTTTGGCTTTCTTGCTCGGATCGCACTTTTTTCCCAAGGCTGACGTCGAGCAGCCGGTAGCGCAGCGCATGCCGCATTACCTGCAAGTGCAGAAAGCGCCGCAATGGGCAGTTTTGAGTGAACGCAGCGACGCTTCTCCGCAAATGGTCAGCGAACCTGAGCAAGCCTCGGCGCCAGCCACCGAACGTCTGGTTTTTTGAAATATCTTCAGGAGTACAACATGTCCAAATCGGCGACCGGGTTTCTGATCCTCGCTTTACTGAGTGGCGTTACCCACCTGGCGCTGTTCGAGGAGACGGAAATCACCTTGCCTCTGGTTGGCTGTGGCGTGTTTGCGGTGCTGTTTGTGTTGGCGCTGATTGCGGGGCGCAAGATCAAGTTCGATCCGGTTCTGCGTTGAGCCGAATCAATTCCAGTAACGAAGAGACCGCGACAGCAAGGTCACCGGAATTGTCGATCTGATGAACGGGGCTGTCGCTGGATCTTCGGTCTTTGAACAGCGAATTGCGAGCCAGCCTCGCATCGATCTGCTCAGGAGTTTCCCGGCCACGCCTGAGCAGGCGCGCACGCAAGACCTCATCGTTGACTGTCAGCAGAATCGGCACCAGCGCTGGATACTTCTCCAGTGCTTGGCGCAGGTTCGCTCTCGACCCGTTAACCAGCACATGCCGGCCCGCTTGCAACCGTTCGTCCATTTCCCTTGGAATGCCGTATGAAAGACCGTTGGCTTGCCAGGCCAAGGCAAACGCCCCGGCCTGTTGTCGCCGGCCGAACTCTTCAGGCGTCACGCCAATTGCATCTTCGCCGACGGACTCCGCCGATCGGGTAATCACCCGACGCATCACTTCACAGTTCAACGCCCGCAGCGGCTCACGCGATGCTTCGATCAGGCTGTCCTTGCCCGAGCCGGACGGTCCCATCAGGTAAAAAAGCTTGCCATCCATCCTGAAAACGCCCTCCGACGGGTGCTGCCTCTAGTAAATCGGCAAATTGCCACTATCCTGTACGCATAGGGATCAAGAATAGCGAGCCGCATAGCATGCACGTTCCGAGGTCTGCGGACATCAACGAATGTGCATTCAAAATCGGGTGGTGATACGTAAGGATGGAAAGTTTTCCAACCAGTCCGCATTTCTGACAACTGGTGCTGGCATTACGCCTTTACCCGGCTCAATATTTGTCACAGAATTGACGCCAATGATCTGGCAATTTTGAGGCATGATGCCGGCCTCTTAACAATTCAGGTTGAACCAATTGGTCCGGATGCTTGTCCTACCACACATCCTGCGGCCAATCCCGAGAACCGCTCCCCTGAACTAACCGGTTAAATATATGCGCCCATTGAAACAGGCAATTTATTCCAGCCGTACGGCTGACAAGTTTGTCGTACGTCTGCCAGACGGAATGCGTGAACGCATTGCCGAGGTGGCTCGCAATCATCATCGCAGCATGAACTCCGAGATCATTGCGCGCCTTGAGCAGAGTCTTATTCAGGAAGGCGCACTGGGCGAAGAGCTGAGCATGCGCCTGGACAGCCCTGAGCTGTCGCTGCACGAGCGCGAGCTGCTGCAACGCTTCCGTCAGCTGTCGCACCGTCAGCAAAACGCCCTGGTGTCGCTGATCGCCCATGACGCCGAGATGGCCGCAGACGCGTCCTGAGTGATACCGAACACATTAAAGCCAGCTTGATTGCTGGCTTTTTTTTGCCTCGGTTTTGAGATTTCGCAGGCGTAAAAAAGCCCGTCGATTTGACGGGCTTTTCATTCACTACAGATCAGAGCAGGAAGATGGTCGCCAGCCCGAGGAAGATGAAGAACCCCCCGCTGTCGGTCATTGCCGTGATCATCACACTGGCGCCCATCGCCGGATCGCGGCCCATTTTGGCCAGCGTCATCGGGATCAACACGCCCATCAACGCCGCCAGCAACAGATTGAGCGTCATCGCTGCCGTCATCACCACGCCGAGCGACCAACTGCCGTAGAGCATGTAAGCGACCACACCGATCACCCCGCCCCAGACCAGACCGTTGATCAAACCGACCGCCAGCTCTTTGCGCATCAAGCGCGAGGTGTTGCCGGTGCTGACCTGATCCAGCGCCATGGCGCGCACGATCATGGTGATGGTCTGGTTACCGGAGTTGCCGCCGATACCTGCGACGATCGGCATGAGCGCCGCCAGTGCCACCAATTTCTCGATCGAACCTTCGAACAGGCCAATCACCCGCGATGCCACAAATGCAGTGATCAGGTTCACCGCCAGCCACGCCCAACGGTTGCGCAGGGATTTCCACACCGAGGCGAAGATATCTTCCTCTTCGCGCAGACCGGCCATGTTGAGGACTTCGCTTTCGCTTTCCTCACGAATCAGGTCGACCATTTCGTCGATGGTCAGACGACCGATCAGCTTGCCGTTCTTGTCGACCACCGGGGCGGAGATCAAGTCGTAACGCTCGAATGCCTGAGCGGCATCGTAAGCGTCTTCATCCGGGTGGAAGCTCACCGGATCGCTGGCCATTACTTCGGCCACCTGTTTTTCCGGATCGTTGACCAGCAGCCGCTTGATCGGCAGCACGCCTTTGAGCACGCCGTCGTAATCGACCACGAACAGTTTGTCGGTATGCCCAGGAAGCTCTTTGAGGCGACGCAGATAGCGCAGAACCACTTCAAGGCTGACGTCCTCACGGATCGTCACCATCTCGAAGTCCATCAGCGCACCGACCTGATCTTCGTCGTAGGACAGAGCCGAGCGCACGCGTTCGCGCTGCTGGTTATCCAGACTCTCCATCAGCTCATGGACAACGTCTCGCGGCAGCTCGGAGGCCAGGTCAGCGAGTTCGTCGGCGTCCATGTCCTTGGCCGCAGCCAGGAGCTCGTGATCGTCCATGTCGGCGATTAGCGTTTCTCGGACGGAATCGGATACTTCGAGAAGAATGTCGCCGTCGCGATCGGCCTTGACCAGTTGCCAGAGCGTCAGACGATCGTCCAGCGGCAAGGCTTCGAGGATGTAGGCGACGTCGGCGGAGTGCAGGTCATCGAGCTTGCGTTGCAGCTCGACGAGATTTTGCCGGTGAACCAGGTTTTCCACACGGTCGTGGTGCGGACCTTCCTGGCGATGAGTCAGGTCTTCAACGACACGCTGGCGCTGCAGCAACTCGACGACCTGAGCCAGGCGGTCCTGCAGGCTTTCCTGTGTTTTCTTTACTTCGATTTCGGACATAGGCGAACTCCACTCCCAGCAGCGGGGCACGCCGGAAGGATCAATCAGTCAATTCATGATTGGTGAAACGGTTTACTGAACAACTACTGGGTAAGTCCATGGAGGTTTTCCATAAGCCCCGGCGGGGCTGACGGGCGCAATGATACACGCCTGACGGTTTAAAACGTTGAAAAAATCACGGCTGAAACAAGCGCTTGCGAAACATACCTGAGCGCTTGCGTGATCCGTGCAAATGCGACGACTCATCTTGAAAAGAAAACACACCGGCAATGCAAAAAGCAGCGACTACCCTTGAGCGTAGATCGTCAAGGAGGACATCGAATGCCATCAAAACCCGCGCTTTTTCTACTGACCGCCCTGCTCCCTGTCATCCCCTCCAAAGCCGCCACGCTTCATCGCTGCGAGGCCACTGACGGCGCAGTCACCTTTACATCGATGAGCTGCGCAGCCGGCGAACAGTTTTCGATTCAGGAGGTTCATCCCTATTCTCCCGGCTGGGTGGCAATCATGCCGGAGTCCAACCACGAAGCTGTGACAGGCCTGAATGACACGGGGCGCGAACCGGGGATCGTCGGCGGCGCCGAACACCAATGTGGAAACCTGATCGACAACAGGCAGCGGCGCGAAGCAATCATCAACCGGCGGGTGATTGCCGGCATGAGCCAGCGTGATGTCGAAAGCGCACTGGGCAAGCCGGACAAGGTCAACACGCGCACGTCGACCACGAGCTATCGTTACGACCTCAAGCGAGGCCGCAGTGCTCAAATTGATTTTGATGAAAGAGGCTGCGTGAAGGGAAAAGCCAAATCCCGGACAGCAAAAAGCCCGCGTTAAACGCGGGCTTCTTGGTATATGGTGCACTCGACAGGATTCGAACCTGTGACCGCTCGGTTCGTAGCCGAGTACTCTATCCAGCTGAGCTACGAGTGCATTTGTTGCCGCGCATTATAGGCCGTCTAATCTCTATGTCAAACACTTTTTCTAGTAATTTCAACAACTTACAGAAAAAGCCAGATTACGACGTACTAAGCAAATAATGGCGGAGAACGGGGGATTCGAACCCCCGACACCCTTTTGAGGTGTACTCCCTTAGCAGGGGAGCGCCTTCGGCCACTCGGCCAGCTCTCCGCAACACGGGGCGTATATTAACCAGCTTCTTCCCCGTTTGCAAACATAAAAATCGATAAAAATTAATGGCTTGGTTCTTCGTCCTTCTCTTTCTTTATACGCAGGTAAATTTCCTCACGGTGCACCGCAACCTCTTTCGGAGCGTTGACGCCGATACGCACCTGGTTTCCTTTGACGCCGAGCACGGTCACAGTGATTTCGCCGTCACCGATAATCAGGCTTTCCGCGCACCGACGAGTCAGAATCAGCATACCTTTCTCCTTACGCCATTCATTTCAGGGACAACAGTCTGCAAAAAAAAGGCACCCGACCTACAACCGCAGCGATCGTAGCCCTACATGCCTGAGTATTGACCAGCGCGAGCAAAAGAACAGTTCCGGGGCTCGCGCCATTCAAAAATAAAGGGCGCGGTCAGACCGCGCCCTTCACAGAAGCGGATTACTCGCCCTGACGGGCCGGAGCATCCAGTTCGAAAGCCGTGTGCAGCGCGCGCACGGCCAGTTCCAGGTATTTCTCTTCGATCACTACGGAAACCTTGATTTCCGAAGTCGAGATCATCTGGATGTTGATGCTTTCCTTGGCCAGGGATTCGAACATGCGACTGGCCACGCCCGCGTGGGAACGCATGCCGACGCCGACGATCGAGACCTTGGCAATCTTGGTATCGCCAACCACTTCACGGGCACCGATCTCGCGAGCGGTGTTTTCCAGCACGGTCTGTGCGGCCTGATAGTCGTTGCGGTGCACGGTGAAGGTGAAGTCGGTGGTGTTATCGTGCGCGACGTTCTGCACGATCATGTCGACTTCGATGTTCGCGGCACTGATCGGGCCGAGAATCTTGAACGCCACGCCCGGGGTGTCTGGCACGCCACGGATGGTCAGCTTGGCTTCATCGCGGTTGAAAGCGATGCCGGAAATGATCGGCTGTTCCATGGTTTCCTCTTCATCAATAGTAATGAGGGTGCCCGGACCCTCCTTGAAGCTGTGCAGTACGCGCAGCGGAACGTTGTACTTGCCGGCGAATTCCACCGCACGGATCTGCAGCACCTTGGAACCAAGGCTGGCCATTTCCAGCATCTCTTCGAAGGTGATCTTGTCCAGACGCTGAGCGACCGGCACCACACGCGGGTCGGTGGTGTAGACACCGTCGACGTCGGTGTAGATCTGGCATTCATCAGCCTTCAAGGCAGCTGCCAGGGCCACGCCCGTGGTATCGGAACCGCCGCGGCCGAGGGTGGTGATGTTGCCGTGCTCGTCGACACCCTGGAAACCGGCGACAACCACCACGCGACCAGCCTTCAGATCACCGCGAATCTTTTGGTCATCAATCTGCAAGATACGCGCTTTATTGTGCGCACTGTCAGTCAGGATCCGCACCTGATTACCGGTGTACGACACCGCCGGCACACCGCGCTTGATCAGCGCCATGGCCAACAAGGCAATCGTCACCTGCTCACCGGTCGACACGATCACGTCCAGCTCGCGCGGAACCGGTTGCGCCTCGCCACTGATTTGCTTGGCCAGATCGATCAGACGGTTGGTTTCGCCGCTCATTGCAGACAGCACAACCACCAGGTCATCGCCGGCATCGCGGAATTTCTTAACCTTGTCGGCGACCTGCTCGATTCTCTCGACAGTGCCGACCGAGGTGCCTCCAAATTTCTGTACGATCAAAGCCATTTCAAAGCCGCCTCTGCCCATGAAGGGCGCCCAATAATCTTTCGAACAGTCGCCGGGCCCGCCACTAGACTGCGGGCCCGGCGAGCCGTCTTATAAAGCCTGCTCGACGAATGGAACGGTCAGCGCCAGTGCGCCATCCAGCGCAGCGGCATCGACACCACCGCCCTGCGCCATGTCCGGACGACCACCGCCCTTCCCGCCCACTGCCGCAGCAGCCTGTTTCATCAAATCACCGGCTTTGAGTTGGCCAGTCAGGTCCTTGGTTACGCCTGCAACCAGTACGACCTTTTCCTCATGGACACCGCCGAGCAGGATCACTGCGCGGCCGAGTTTGTTTTTCAGCTGATCGACCAGCGCCAGCAGCGCCTTGCCATCCTGACCGTCCAGACGGGCAGCCAGCACCTTCACATCCTTGACGTCCACCGCCGAGGCCGACAGATCGTCGCCCGCTGCGCTGGCTGCCTTGGCCTGCAACTGCTCGAGTTGTTTCTCCAGCAGACGGTTGCGCTCCAGTACCGCCAAGAGCTTGTCGATCAGGTTGTCGCGGCTGCCCTTGACCAGGCTGGCCGCTTCCTTGAGTTGTTCTTCTGCCGCGTTCAAGTAGGCCAGCGCCGCAGCACCAGTGACCGCCTCGATACGACGCACGCCCGATGCCACACCGCCTTCGCTGATGATTTTCAGCAGGCCGATGTCGCCGGTACGGTTGGCGTGGATACCGCCGCACAATTCAACCGAGAAGTCGCCCATGCTCAGCACGCGCACGCTGTCGCCGTACTTCTCGCCGAACAGCGCCATGGCGCCTTTGTTCTTCGCGGTTTCGATGTCGGTTTCTTCGGTTTCAACGGCGGAGTTCTTGCGAATCTCGGCGTTGACGATGTCTTCCAGCTGCTTGATCTGCTCTGGCTTGATCGCTTCGAAGTGGCTGAAGTCGAAACGCAGGCGCTGACTGTCGACCAACGAACCTTTCTGCTGCACATGCTCACCGAGCACCTGACGCAGCGCGGCGTGCAGCAAGTGCGTAGCCGAGTGGTTCAGCGCGGTGGCGTGACGCACTTCGGCGTCGACGTGTGTTTCCACCGGTGCGCCAATGGTCAGGCTGCCCGAGGCCAACACACCGTGGTGCAGGAATGCGCCGCCGGTCTTGGTGGTGTCGCGCACGTCGAAGCGGCTGCTGCCGGCCTGAATGAAACCGCAGTCGCCGATCTGGCCACCGGACTCGGCGTAGAACGGCGTCTGGTTAAGCACGATCACGCCTTCCTGGCCTTCGCTGAGCACGTCGACCGATTGACCATCCTTATAGATGGCAACGATTTTCGCCGAGCCGCTGGTGGCGGCGTAACCGGTGAACTCGGTGGCCACATCAACCTTGACCAGGGTGTTGTAGTCCAGACCGAACGAGCTGGCCGAACGCGCGCGCACACGCTGCGCTTCCATCTCGCGCTCGAAGCCGGCTTCGTCGACGGTCAGGCCGCGTTCGCGGGCGATGTCGGCGGTCAGGTCCATCGGGAAACCGTAGGTGTCGTAGAGTTTGAACACCACGTCGCCCGGCACCACGGTGCCTTTGAGTTCGGCCAGATCCTGCTCGAGGATTTTCAAGCCGTGCTCCAGGGTCTTCGAGAACTGCTCTTCTTCAGCCTTGAGCACGCGCTCGATGTTGCTTTGCTGCTTCTTCAGTTCCGGGAAGGCTTCGCCCATTTCGGCGACCAGTGCCGCGACGATCTTGTAGAAGAAGCTGCCGGTGGCGCCGAGCTTGTTGCCGTGACGGCAGGCGCGACGGATGATCCGGCGCAGCACGTAACCGCGACCTTCGTTGGACGGCAGCACGCCATCGGCAATCAGGAAACCGCACGAACGAATGTGGTCGGAGACGACCTTGAGCGACGACTGATCGCCGTTTTCGCAGCCGATCGCTTCAGCCGAAGCCTTGAGCAGGTTCTTGAACAGGTCGATGTCGTAGTTGGAGTTGACGTGCTGCATCACCGCACTGATCCGCTCCAGGCCCATGCCGGTGTCCACCGACGGCGCTGGCAACGGATGCAATACGCCATCGGCGGTGCGGTTGAACTGCATGAACACGTTGTTCCAGATTTCGATGTAGCGGTCGCCATCTTCTTCCGGCGAGCCCGGCGGGCCGCCCCAGATGTGCTCGCCGTGATCGTAGAAAATCTCGGTGCACGGGCCGCACGGGCCGGTATCGCCCATGGTCCAGAAGTTATCGGAAGCGTACGGAGCGCCCTTGTTGTCGCCGATGCGGATCATGCGCTCGGCCGGCACACCGATTTTCTGTGTCCAGATGTCATACGCTTCGTCGTCGGTGGCGTAGACAGTGACCCAGAGCTTTTCCTTCGGCAGCTTGAGCACGCCGGTGAGGAAGGTCCAGGCAAAGGTGATCGCGTCGTGCTTGAAGTAGTCGCCGAAGCTGAAGTTGCCGAGCATTTCGAAGAACGTGTGGTGACGCGCGGTATAACCGACGTTTTCCAGGTCACTGTTCTTGCCGCCGGCGCGCACGCATTTCTGGCTGCTGGTGGCACGGGTGTACGCACGTTTTTCCTGGCCCAGGAAGCAGTCCTTGAACTGGTTCATCCCCGCGTTGGTGAACAGCAGGGTTGGGTCGTTGCCCGGAATCAAAGAGCTGGAGGCTACACGGGTGTGGCCTTGCTCTTCGAAGAAGCGAAGGAAGGCTTCACGGATTTCTGCGCTTTTCATTAGGTTCTTCCACGGAGGCTGCGGCCAAAGGCCTGTTCGAAACGTCATGAGACGAAGCGACGGCAAAGGGCCGCATTATATCGGCCCTGCGCGCGGGGTACAGCGTGTTTATACGATAGAAACGGTCAATTGGACGGCTGACGCTGTCACTTGCGTGAAAACTCGACGAATGTCGCGATCACTTGTTCGATTTGCGCGCGGCTGACGTCCATGTGCGTGACCATGCGCAACCGCGCAGCGGCGCTGAGTTTGATACCGCGTTCGCCGGCAAAGGTCTTGAGTGCTTGGGCTCTGTCGCCCATTTGCACATAAACCATGTTGGTTTGTACGGGTTCGACAACGAAACCGGCCTCACGCAGACCCTCGGCGAGCAACTGCGCGTTGGCATGGTCATCCGCCAGCCGTTCGACGTGATGATCCAGTGCGTACAAGCCAGCCGCCGCGAGCAACCCGGCCTGACGCATGCCGCCACCGACCATTTTGCGCAAACGCCGCGCCTTGCCGATCAGTTGCTCGGAGCCGCACAGCACCGAACCGACCGGCGCGCCAAGGCCTTTGGACAGGCACACCGACACCGAATCGAAGTGCTGGGTGATCTCCCGGGCATCGACGCCGAGCTTGACCGCGGCGTTGTACAACCGCGCGCCGTCGAGGTGCAGTTGCAAGCCGTGCTCCTGCGTAAAGCGTCGGGCGCGCGCCAGATATTCCAGCGGTAGGACCTTGCCCTGCATGGTGTTTTCCAGCGCCAGCAAACGCGTGCGGGCGAAATGGAAATCGTCCGGTTTGATCGCGGCAGCAACCTGATCCAGATCCAGCGAACCGTCGGCCTGCACTTCCAGCGGCTGCGGTTGAATCGAGCCAAGCACCGCCGCCCCGCCACCTTCGTACTTATAGGTGTGCGCCTGTTGACCGACGATGTACTCGTCGCCCCGCTCGCAGTGCGCCATCAGGCCGAGCAGGTTGCTCATGGTTCCGGTCGGCACGAAGAGCGCGGCGGCAAAGCCCAGGCGTTTGGCCAGTTCGGCCTCGAGGCGATTGACCGTCGGATCTTCGCCGTACACATCGTCTCCGGTGTCCGCTGCGGTCATCGCATCGAGCATGGCGGGAGTCGGTTGGGTGACGGTGTCGCTGCGAAGATCGATAACGCTCATGAACCTGGCCTCTGGTCAGCAGGGGAAATCTCGTTGTGAAGTGCGATTACTGCGGTCATCGCGCCGATTAATCAACCCTTGACCGAGGAAAAAATCCCATTCTTCCTTGAGAAGACAAAGCCCATGTGGGAGCGAGCCTGCTCGCGAAAGCGGAGTAACAGTCAGCATATTCGTTGAATGTGAAGCCGCTTTCGCGAGCAGGCTCGCTCCCACAGTGTCATGTGCATGGCCGGGAAATATGTGTTACAAACTTGCCGCCGCCCGCCTATGGGCGGCACAAACGTTCTCAGGGCGGGGTGCAATTCCCCACCGGCGGTAATTGCGCGCAATGCGCATAGCCCGCGAGCGCTTGGCGTTGCACACGACTTGAGTCGGGGGGCATCGGCAAGGTCAGCAGACCCGGTGTGATTCCGGGGCCGACGGTCATAGTCCGGATGAAGAGAGAACGGGATCGACGCCAAAGGGCCGTCCGCGTGCATCCGTGCCTGCGCTCGCACCCTTGCATCCCTTTCGATTCATAACGCCCTGTTTTTCACACAAACAGGAGTCAGAACATGCAACCCACCGCTATCGACAGCAAAAGCAAACACCCACAGGGCGAGCGCGTCGCGTTCATCCAGGCCTGCTGGCACAAGGAAATCGTCGACCAGAGCCGTAAAGGCTTCGTCGCTGAAATGCTGGTGCAGGGTTATCAGGAATCGGACATCGATTTCTTCGAAGTCGGCGGCGCTTTTGAAATGCCGCTGCACGCCAAGCTGTTGGCCAAATCCGGCCGTTACGCCGGCATCGTCGCCGCCGCTCTGGTGGTGGACGGCGGCATTTATCGCCACGAATTCGTCGCGCAATCGGTGGTCAGTGGCCTGATGCAGGTGCAGCTGGAAACCGAAGTGCCTGTGTTCTCGGTGTCGCTGACCCCGCACCACTTCCATTCGGGCGAGGAGCACCAGAAGTTCTTCTTCGAGCACTTTGTGCACAAGGGTCAGGAAGCAGCGCGGACGTGCGCCGATACGTTGCAGAAGATTCGCGCATTGCGCCGTACCGAGCCGCGCGCTGTAGCGGTGTAACGAACGACACCGAACGAAAATGTGGGAGCGGGCTTGCTCGCGAAGACGGTGTATCAGTCAGCATATAAGGTGCTGATTAGACCGCCTTCGCGGGCAAGCCCGCTCCCACAGTGGTTGGTGTTGACCGGAAAATCAGCCGAGGTTTTCGTCGATGGCCGGTACGATCAGGATACCGGCGCGGACGTGCGCCGATACGTTGCAGAAGATTCGCGCGTTGCGCCGTACCGAGCCGCGCGCTGTAGCGGTGTAACGAACGACACCAAACGAAAATGTGGGAGCGGGCTTGCTCGCGAAGACGGTGTATCAGTCAGCATATAAGGTGCTGATAGACCGCCTTCGCGGGCAAGCCCGCTCCCACAGTGGTTGGTGTTGACCGGAAAATCAGCCGAGGTTTTCGTCGGTGGCCGGTACGATCAGGATACCGGCGCGCAGGCCGTTCTTGACCTTGGGGTTGGGGAAGATGATTCGTGCGCCCTGCTCTTCGATCACCCAGCGGGTATTGGCAAGGTCTTCGGCCAGCACATAACCCGGTTCCAGCTCGGAAAAGTTCTCGATGTCCGCCGGCAGATTCAGGCGGAACGCATCGCTGTGCTTGATGATTTCCCGCGCCACGCTGAACAGCTGCAAGCCGTCCAGCCCTTCTTCTGTCTCCGGCTCAGTGCCTTCGATGATCTGCTTCAGGCGGGTTTCCAGCAGTGAGACGTTGACGCCATCGTTCTGCCCGAACGGCCGCGCCTTGCCCAGTTCCAGGGTGAAAGCTTCGGCGTCGAGCTTGTCGTAGGTGTACGAGCTGAAGACGATGGATGGCTTGTTCTGCAACAGCACTGCTTCCATGCCGGCGGCGCGCAGGCGCGCCAGTTCGCGACGGGAATGCTGGCGCCCTTCCTTCCACGGGTACAAGGCGAACTGTTCGATCTTCGAACCGCGAATTGCCGTATGCAGGTCGTAGTGCAGACGCTGGCGCTCGGGCTTGCTGAAGAAACTCGCCGCCAGCCGTTCCAGCTCACAGGCGCGCAACGCTTCCGAGCCGCTGCTTTGTTCGTGGCGACCGTTGAACAGTCGATTGACGTCCTGCTCGACGAAACGCTCACCCTTGCGGATGGCTTCCGGGTTGCCGAACAGGAACAGAATGCGTGCGCGCGGCTTCAAGTCGCCGCGTGCGATGTCGTGCAGCAGCCGATCGAGCAACTCGATCGGTGCCGTTTCGTTGCCGTGGATACCTGCCGACAGCAGCAGGTCCAGGCCATTGTCGCGCGCTTCCGGGGGCCGGACTTCCAGCGCCCCTTCGCTCATCCAGCGCATGCGCACGCCTTCGACAGTCAGTTGAGTCTTCTCCGCCGGTTCACGGCCGGCGAGGGTCAGTTCAAGCAGTTTGCCGAGGGCGAGCATAGAGCGGTTTCCTTAGTGGTCGTGGTTGCAATCCGGGCCGTGTACGTGATCCTCGTCAGCGCCGAGGTCAGCCGGTTCCATTTCCAGTTGCAGACTTACCAGATTAGTCGCCAATGGGCGCAACAGCAGGTTGGCGTACTCTTCGTCACCTTCCTCGACGTCCACGCCGATCAGCAGCTGGCCACGGCCGTCCTGCTGAATCCACAGCTCTTTGCCTTGCCACATGACCGCAACGCGGGTGCACGAGGTTTGCAGTTGCGTGCCGTCGGTGTCTTCAAGGATCAGCTGCAGGGAATCGCTCATGTTTTTACTCTCTTGGGGTGACACGCCGCGCGCCACGTTCAGGCAGCGCGCCGACGATCAATTGATCTGGAAGGGATAAACCGCGCCCAGTTTAAGGATTTGCGTCAGTTCATCCAGTGCCGTCCGGCATTCAAGCAGCAACTGCGGATCCGCCAGGTCGGTTTCGCTCAGGCGGTCGCGGTAGTGCTTTTCAACCCATGCGGTCAACGAACCGTACAACGGGGCCGTCATGATAACCCCTGGATTGACCGCCGCCAGTTCGGTTTCATTCAGCGCCACGCGCAGACGCAGACACGCCGGGCCACCGCCGTTCTGCATGCTTTGCTTGAGATCGAAGACCTTCACTTCGCGGATCATTCCACCCGAGCTGGTCAGGCTTTGCAGATAAGCCCAGACACGTTCGTTCGCCTGGCATTCCTGCGGCACGATCAGCAGCATCGAACCATCGGCACGCGACAGCAACTGGCTGTTGAACAGGTAGGAACGCACCGCGTCATCCACGGTGACCGCCGAACGCGGCACGCACACGGACTGGAAGTTACCGCCGACCTTGGCCAGTTTGCCTTGCAGCTCGGCGAGCATCTTGTCGGTCTCGAGGAAGGCGTCCTCGTGATAGAACAGCACCTCACCGTTGCCCACGGCGATCACATCATTGTGGAACACGCCCTGATCGATGACGTTGGGGTTCTGCTGCGCGTAGACCACGCCTTCGTCACGCAAACCATGCAGACGCGCGACGGCTTGCGAGGCTTCGAGGGTCTGGCGTGCAGGGTATTTCTGCGGCGCCGGAAACCGGTTGTCGAATGCACTGCGGCCGAACACGAAGAATTCGACGCCCGCTTCGCCGTACTCACGGCAGAAACGCGTGTGGTTGGCCGCGCCTTCGTCGCCAAACTGCGCCACTGCCGGCAATGCGGCGTGATGGGCGAAGTGCTGCTGATTGGCGAACATCGCGCCGAGCACGCGACTGGTGGTCGGGTGTTCGATGCTGCGGTGGTATTTGCAATTGAGGTTGGCGGCGGTGAAGTGCACGCGGCCGTCAGCGGTGTCGGCGCTCGGGCTGACCGTGGCGGCGTTGGCCACCCACATGCTCGACGCCGAGCAACTGGCGACCAACAGCGGCATGGCTTCTTTGGCGGCGCGCTCGATCACTTGCGCGTCCGTGCCACTGAAGCCCAGGCGGCGCAGCGCGGCGACATCAGGACGTTCCTGCGGAGCCAGTACGCCTTGCTGAAAGCCCATGTCCATCAGCGCTTTCATCTTTGCCAGACCTTGCAGCGCCGCTTCCTTCGGATTCGAGGATTGCTGACTGTTGCTCTGCGAGGCGACGTTGCCGTAGGACAGACCACCGTAGTTATGGGTCGGCCCCACTAGACCGTCAAAATTGACTTCATAGGATTTCATCAGCGAGGCTCCACGAGAATCTGTTGTTATAGGCTTCAGTAACTATTCTTTGCGACCGAGGCGCGGCCTTCGCGAGCAGGCTCGCTCCCACAGGATTTAGGTTGGACACAAAATGTGTGAACACCACTGAACCTGTGGGAGCGAGCCTGCTCGCGAATGGGCGCTACGCCATTTTCACGCCGGGTGTCAGCGAGGCAGGCAGCACCAGGCTCGGGGTTTCCAGCGACGCCACCGGGTACGCGCAGTAATCCGCTGCGTAGTAGGCACTGGCGCGATGGTTGCCCGAGGCGCCGACGCCACCGAACGGCGCGCTGCTGGCGGCACCGGTCAGTTGTTTGTTCCAGTTGACGATGCCGGCGCGGCTTTCCAGCCAGAACTGCTGGTAACGCGCTTCAGAATCCGAGAGCAAACCGGCGGCCAGCCCATAAGCGGTGTCGTTGGCTTCACTGATCGCCGCAGCGAAATCGGCGTAGCGAATCACTTGCAGCAGCGGCCCGAACAGTTCTTCGTCCGGACGCTCGGCCACGGCCGTCACATCGACAATGCCCGGGGTCAGCAAGGCCGATTGCGCTTGCGGCTGAGTCATTTCCAGCAGCGCCACCGCGCCGTTGGCCAGCAGTTGTTCCTGCGCATCCATCAGCGCTTTCGCCGCACCGAGGGAAATTACCGAGCCCATGAACGGCGCCGGTTGCTGATCGAACGCACCGACTTCAATGGTCGAACTGACTTGCACCAGGCGCTTGAGCAGGCTATCGCCCCACGCGCCTTGCGGCACCAGCAGACGGCGGGCGCAAGTGCAGCGCTGGCCAGCGGAAATGAACGCCGACTGAATGATCGTGTACACCGCCGCGTCGAGATCAGCGACCTGATCGACCACCAGCGGGTTGTTGCCGCCCATCTCCAGCGCAAGAATCTTGTCCGGACGCCCGGCGAATTGCTGGTGCAGGTGATTGCCGGTGCGGCTCGAACCAGTGAAGAACAGACCGTCGATACCCGGGTTCGCCGCCAGCGCGATACCGGTTTCCCGCGCCCCTTGCAGCAGGTTCAACACGCCTGCCGGCAGACCGGCTTCGATCCAGCACTTGACCGTCAGCTCGGCGACTTTCGGCGTCAGTTCGCTGGGCTTGAACAGCACCGTGTTACCGGCCAGCAATGCCGGGACGATGTGGCCGTTAGGCAAATGACCGGGGAAGTTGTAAGGGCCGAACACCGCAACCACGCCGTGCGGCTTGTGGCGCAATACGGCGGTGGCGTCGCCCAATGGGCCGCTCTTCTCGCCGGTCCGCTCACGGTAGCTCTGCAGCGAAATCGCGATCTTGTTGACCATGCTGGTCACTTCAGTGGCGGACTCCCACAGCGGTTTGCCGGTTTCTTCACCAATGGTGCGAGCCAATTCGTCAGCGTGATTTTTCAACGCAGCAGCGAAGGCTTCGAGGATGCTGACGCGCTCTTCGAGTGTACGACGCGCCCATTCAGGAAACGCCTGACGGGCAGCCTGCACCGCCGATTCGACCTGCGCGGCAGTCGCGCCCTCTCCCGCCCACAGCACTTGCTGGGTCACCGGGTTCAGCGATTGAAAAGCTTCGCCCTGACCGGCCAGCCACTCACCTGCGATGTATAGCGAATTCATTATTTCGACTCCCGTGCAGCGGACAGCGCCACGGCGCGAACTTGGTCGCCGGCGCTGAGTTGAAGACGTTTCGCGGTCTGCGGATCGACCACCAGGGTCCCCGCCGCCAGACGCGCCGGCGCAGCGGTGATGCGGCAATCCTCACGCTTGCGGTTGTGGATGATGAACGGCGTGGCGTCATCGCCCGGCGTACCCACGGCCAGCACCAGCGCTTCACTGTCACGCACCGCGCGGATCTTGGCGGTTTCGCATTCGATGGCCGGGCCGGCGTCGAAGATGTCGACGTAACCCTGATAGCTGAAACCTTCGCTTTTGAGCATGGCCAGTGCCGGCTCGGTGTCCGGGTGCACCTGGCCGATGACATTGCGCGCATCCGGCGAGAGGAAGCAGGTGTACAGCGGGAATTTCGGCATCAGTTCGGCGATGAACGCCTTGTTGCCGACGCCGGTCAGGTAGTCGGCCTGGCTGAATTCCATCTTGAAGAAGTGTCGGCCGAGGCTTTCCCAGAACGGCGAGCGCCCGGCGTCATCGGACACGCCGCGCATTTCGGCGATGATCTTGTTGCCGAACAGTTCCGGGAACTCAGCGATGAACAGCATGCGCGCCTTGGACAACATCCGGCCGTTGAGACCGTTGCGGTAATCGGCGTGCAGGAACAGCGAGCACAGCTCGGAATTGCCGGTCAGGTCGTTGGCCAGAAACAGCGTCGGAATTTCGCGATAGATATTCAGCTCTTGCGAAGCGCTGACGGTCAGACCGACGCGAAAGTTGTACCACGGCTCACGCAGACCGACCGCGCCGGCGATGGCGGAAATCCCTACCACGCGGCCGTCATCGTCTTCGAGCACGAACAGATAGTCCGCATCACCCCGCCCGGCTTCGCCGCGAAAGGTCTTCTCGGCCCAGCCGACCCGGTGGGTCAGGCGCTCTTCGTTGGCCGGCAAAGTGGTCAGGCCGGTGCCGGTGCTGCGGGCCAGGTCGATCAGCGCGGATAAATCGCTGCTGCGTACGGGACGAACAATCATGCTATCTCCTCAAACGGGCCGCTCGCGCCACCCGTGAAACTCGCTAAGGCGTTAAACCGCCACCAGGCGCACGCTGGCACCTTCACCGACGCCCAGGGCTTCGGCCGCTTCCATATCCAGCGTCACCGGTTTGCCCGGCGCGTAGTCCAGCTCAAGCAACACCGCGCGGTAGTCCTGCAACTGCGCGTTGGCTACCAGATACTGACGCCCGGCGCCTTTGACCGGCTCGCCGATCTTCACCGGCACCACGCGGCTCTGGGCGATCGAACGGATCCCGGAAACCCGCGCATGCAGGGTCGGGCCGCCGTCGAAGATGTCGATGTAGTGATCGGTCTCGAAGCCTTCGCGCATCAGGATGTCGAAGGTGATCTGCGCACGCGGGTGTACCTGGCCCATCGCCTCTTGGGCGGAATCCGGCAGCAGCGGCACGTAGATCGGGTAATGCGGCATCAGCTCGGCGAGGAAGGTGCGGCTTTTCAGCCCGCACAAGCGCTCGGCTTCGGCGTAGTTGAGGTCGAAGAAGTTACGCCCGATCGCGTCCCAGAACGGCGAGTCGCCATTCTCGTCGCTGTAACCGACGATCTCGGTCACCACCGAATCGGCAAAACGCTCCGGGTGGCTGGCGACGAACAGCAGACGGCCACGGGAATTAAGCTCGGCCCACGGCGATCCGACCAGTTCGCGCTGCACGTAGAAACTGGTCAGCAAGCTGTTGCCGGTCAGGTCGTGGCACTGCGAGAGCACGTGGATCTTGTTGTGGATCTTCAGCTCGCGGGAGGCGTGAACGAAGGTCTCGTTGCGGAAGCTGTAGAACGGCTCCGAGTAACCGGCGGAAGCGACAATGGCCGAGCAGCCGACCAGTTTGCCGGTGGTGGAATCTTCAAGGACAAAGAAATAACTTTCTTCACCGTTGAAGCTCACTTCGGCAGCGAACGAAGCTTCGCTCGCGGCGATCTTGTCGCTCAGACGTTCCACGTCATCCGGCAAGGAAGTGACACCAATCGGGCTGTCCGCAGCCAGACGCTGTACCTCGCCCAGATCAGCCATTTGCGCGGGGCGCATCACCAGCATGGTGTCACTCCTTTACTCTTATAAAAATCACAGAAAAAAACCGGGCTCGCACTGTTTGAACAGCGATCAGTGTGGGAGCGGGCTTGCTCGCGAAAGCGTCGTATCAGTCAACATTTTCGCTGTCTGACCCACCGCTTTCGCGAGCAAGCCCGCTCCCACATTTGATCCAGCCCGGCTTTGCAAATTTGATCGGCGCCTGAAAACCTTCAGGCACCGAAAGGTCCATCAGGCTTGCGTCAACTTCGCAGCAGCACGTTCGAAGCGGTCGAGACCTGCGTCGATATCGGCGTCTTCCACCACCAGGCTCGGGGCGAAACGGATCACGTCCGGGCCAGCCTGGAGAATCATCAGGCCTTCCTGTTCGGCGGCGTTGAAGATGTCCTTGGCCTTGCCTTTCCACGCTTCGCTCAGCACGCAACCGATCAGCAGACCGAGACCACGCACCTGGGTGAACAGGCCGTATTTCTCGCCGATCTGTTGCAGGCGGGTCTTGAACTTGTCGTGCTTGGCGTTCACGCCGCTCAACACTTCAGGGGTGTTGACCACGTCGATCACCGCTTCGGCGACCGCGCAAGCCAGCGGGTTGCCGCCGTAGGTGGTGCCGTGGGTGCCGACGACCAGATGTTTGGCCAGCGCTTCGGTGGTCATCATCGCCGCGATCGGGAAACCGCCGCCCAGGCTCTTGGCGCTGGTGAGGATGTCCGGGGTCACGCCGTAATGCTGGTAGGCGAACAGCTTGCCGCTGCGGCCCATGCCGGTCTGCACTTCGTCGAACACCAGCAGCGCGTTGTTCGCGTCGCACAGTTCGCGGGCACCTTGCAGGTAAGCCAGCTCGGCCGGCAGCACGCCGCCCTCGCCCTGGATCGGCTCGAGCACGACCGCGCAGGTCTTCTCGGACACCGCAGCTTTCAGCGCGGCCAGATCGTTGTAGGGAACGTGGGTGATACCGGTGATTTTCGGGCCGAAACCGTCGGAGTACTTCGATTGGCCACCGACGTTGACGGTGAACAGGGTACGGCCGTGGAAGCTGTTCAGCGCAGCGATGATTTCGTATTTCTCGGTGCCGAAACGGTCGAATGCGACGCGACGGGCCAGCTTGAACGCGGCCTCGTTGGCTTCGGCGCCGGAGTTGCAGAAGAACACGCGCTCGGCGAACGTGGCGTCGATCAGCTTGTGCGCCAGGCGCAGGGCCGGTTCGTTGGTGAACACGTTGGACACGTGCCACAGCTTGTTCGCCTGTTCGGTCAACGCGCCGACCAGCGCCGGATGCGCGTGGCCCAATACGTTGACGGCGATCCCGCCGGCGAAGTCGATCAGCTCGCGGCCGGCCTGATCCCAGACCCGGGAACCGGCGCCACGCACCGGAATGAAAGCGGCAGGCGCGTAGTTGGGAACCATTACCTGGTCGAAATCGGCGCGTTGTACCGCAGCGTGCTCAACGGACATCGGAGTCTCCTGAAGAGGAACACCCGCCTGGAACTGGCGAGCGATGAGGGGATTGTAAGGACAGTTGGGTGCCCGGCCTTGTCGCCAAGCGACAACTTCTTATAGCGCAAACCCCGGATTTTCCCGGGTTTACGGCAATGCGACATATAGCGTCGCAAAGGCGCAGTTTACCGGGCGCGGCCGATTTGCGGCAGGCCGCGCAGAATACCAAGTCAGCCTCGCGGCAGAGACATAAATATGTACCGCACGACGAGCGCTTGCTGCTGATTTGCTGAGGGTTCTTCTCAATGCCAAGGAATGCTCATGCACCTGTCTGATGGACCCTCACCGACAACCTCTAGCAAGACGCCCGAACCACGACATCCGGACGAGCATTATCAACCGCTGAAAAACGCGATTCCCCAATGGCTCGGCACTACCTCCGCCTCCCGCCGCGAGGCACTGAAAAACAGCGCGCCTTTAGTGCCTGAGGCGCTCAAGTCCGCTCCCGCCGGGCAACACGCCGTGATGAAAGAACTCACTGCGACGACTATCACCGCGCAGAGCGAGATAGACAAAAACCTGGAACATCTGCAGGACGCCGCCGCTTTCGCCGAGCCTCTGCTCAAAGCGGAACTGAAAAACTGCTTGAACCTCGACGTGGATGTCAGAAAAACCTTTGTGCGCTTGTACATTCCGGTGACGACACCATGGTTTGCCATCAGCACCGGTGCCCGCGTGTGGACGGTGTCGTTGCTGGATGCCGCACTCCACAACTTCGAAGAGCGCGAAACCCATGAATACGCCTTCGAAGCCGCATCGACCTTCACCACTGCACCGTCGGCGAGCGGTCAGTTCGAGGCATTGCCAGAGGTAAAGGCCAGACTGAGTATCCCGGCGTTCACCCAACTGTGCCGCCGACTGGATATCGGTGCGCAGTACAAGGCCAGCCTGGAAAAAAATCTCGGTTACTCCGACCCCGCGCTCGCCTCGAGCCTGCGCGCCAGACTGGACGCCAGCGAAAAAGCGGCGATGAAAGCCGCGCTGCAGTGGGCGCGAATGAACCGGGACGTATCGGAGAATCACTTTCGCCTGATCGACGACATGCTGGACGGCCTGACAGGCATCTACGTCGACGGTGCCCCCATGCTGTGTCATGACGTGACGATGCTCTGCGCTTCGCTCACCGGCATCGTGGTGTTCGCTCCGGATCTGTACATGACGCGCAACGCAGCGCGCGTCGTGGCTTATGTGCCGAACGACCCCGAGCACCCGTTCAAGGAATACGCGTCGCCGACGGCGATGCTCGTCGAGCTGACGCGCCAGTTGCGCTCCAAGGAGTACCAACAGTTCTTCAGCCGCTTCGTCAACCACGAGCAGCGCGGCAATTTTTTCGGCCTGCTCAATAGCCGCCTGAGCGAAATCAAATGGCATCGGCCCGAGCCCGGCAGCGCCCTGCCCGCCTGGCGCGAAGCGCCTGTGGAGCGGCCCGATCTGCAGAGTGCGCTTGTGCCGTTTTACGATGGTCTGTGGCAACACCTGCACCAGGCCAAACTGAACAAAGTCTTCAACGATGCCCGAGTCATCGCCGTCCCGACGGCCTGGGTCGATCAACGCGCGCGCTGGGCCTTCTGGGATTCGGTGGTGAATATCCTTTCCAGCATCGCCCAGACCGCTGCCCTGATCGTCGCGCCCTTCGTGCCGGTGCTGGGCGAAGCGATGATGGCGTACATGGCTTATCAACTGCTCGACGAAACCTTCGAAGGCATCGTCGAATGGGCACAAGGGCGCAACACCGAAGCCATCGAACACCTGATGGGCACCGTCGAATCGATGATTCAGCTGGGCCTGTTTGCGGTGGGTGGCGCGATTGGCGCGGGCGAATTTCGCAAGGCATTGCCCAAGGAAGTCGTGGCGTTCATCGACCGTTTCAAACCGGTGAAGCTGGCCAAAGGCGAAACCCGCTACTGGCAGCCCGCTCTTGAGCGTTACAAGCACCCACTGCGTCCACCCGCCGATTCGCAACCCGACGCGCTCGGTCTGCACGCCCATCAGGACAAGCAACTGCTGGCCGTCGACGATGCGCATTTTTCGGTGAAAGCCGACGCGGTACCCGGGCAGTACCGCATCGAACACCCCAGCCGACCCGACGCCTACCAACCGCTGGTCCGCCACAACGGAGAGGGTGCCTGGCACACCGAGCTCGAACAACCGCTCGAGTGGGACGGCGAAACCGCACTGCGCCGCCTCGGCCCATCGGTGGAAAGCTTTTCGCCGGCCGAGCGGGAAACCATTCTGCAGGTCAGTGGTACCAGCGAAGACGTCCTGCGCAAAAT
This sequence comes from Pseudomonas sp. UF-293, assembly GCF_058245595.1. NCBI lineage: Bacteria > Pseudomonadati > Pseudomonadota > Gammaproteobacteria > Pseudomonadales > Pseudomonadaceae > Pseudomonas > Pseudomonas sp. UF-293. Next base: position 41,314 of record NZ_JBSICA010000026.1, read on the forward strand.
GCATGTCAATCAGGAACGCGTCCCGCCGCTGCTCGCCGATAGCATTCAGCGCTTCAAGATCGACCAGCAGCTGCAGCGCTTCATCGATCAGATGGACAGCGAAACGTCTGAAGATTTTTTGCGTGCCGATCCGGTCACCCAGTTGCAACTGCTTACCGACCATGGCCGTTGGCCGAACAATCGGCGGCTGCGTCTGGTTGATCGCAAGGGTGAACTGCTCTGGCAATCCTCCGCAGACGAAAGCCTGCCCCTGACCGAGTTGAGGCAGGATCGGCTGATCGGCGGCGACCTGCTCAAATCCTTGCTCGCGGTCCTCGACGAAGCGCAAATCAAGGCCTTGCTCGCCGAACCCTTTGCGCTGACGCTATCACTGGACGTTCGCAGCCGGACCCTGCGCAAGCAACTGGCCGGCCTTGCGCAAACCCACAGAAGCACGCTGTTCGAATCGCGCTATCAGGCGCTGCAGCGCATCGACGATCCATTGGCGCAGCCGCTCCAGGCCTACGCTCCCGAGCTACCGGACAGTGTGACCCGCGAACTGCTCGACACCGCCACCGGAAGCGAAATGTTGCAGCTGCACCGGGGCCTGATTTCGCCGCATCAACAGGAGCTGCTGCAACTGGCCCGTCAGGAAGTGCGCGTGACCCGCGCCTACGAAGGGCTGGAGCTCAGCTCGGTGAGCAATCCCGATTCCGATGCCCTCGCCCTGCACAGCCTTAAACTATTGCCCGGCTGGAGCGGCGACGTGCGCATCGAAATCCGCGACGGTCGCTACGACGGCCCGCTGCTCGATAGCATCGGACGCGAGGAGGCCCCCAGGCAGAAAGTCCTCGTGCGCAGCGACGATGGTCGTTATCAACCTTATGATGATCGCGGCCAGGCACTGCATTCGTTCAGCGACTTTTACTCCAGCCTGCTCTATGCCCTGCCCGACAGTGAGCGCCAGAGTCTCGACCTGCGCATCGGTCAGGGAGAGTCGCTGAAAATCGCCGTTCGCGAACATACGCTGGCACGCCACGAGCTGCGGCAGGTGCTGTCGGCCGATGCGGTCACGCCACCAGAAGTCGATACGTTACGGCTACTGGGTGTCGAAGGGTACTCCCGTCTTTCCCCGCCGACCGTGCTGGAAGGTATGCAGCCACTGCGCACTCTTGAGGGAGATATACGGTCCCTGTATCCAAGGCTGCCGGACTGGAGAATCGAGGAACTCGCGCAAAGCATGCGTGCCAGTCCGTCCGGCCCGCGCGCGCAAGTGCTGCGCTTGCAGAACGATTACCTGCAACTGCAGAACGACCTGCAGGTCTGGGCCAACAGTCCGCCCGCCCGACACCCCGAGACGGGCAGCGTGCTCACGCCCATTGAGCGAGACGCGGAAATCCGCAACCGCAGATTGCTCAGGGAACAATTGCTTAAGGGCTGGCGACAGGAAAGCGTCATCGGCCAGGGCAGGGCTTCGCACAATGCCGTGCTGCTCACCCACGGTTTCATGGGTGACTTGCCGGTCCTGTCGGCCGATTTCAGTCACATCACCGCACTTGCGATCGATGGCAACACCACCATCGGTTCTCTCGACAGTTTTTTGCGATCTTTCAGCCAGTTGCAGACTCTGGATGCGCGCAATCTCAACCTGCCAAGCCTGCCTCAAGCGCTCACTTCGCTGCCGTCGCTTCGGGAGTTGAAACTGCGCAATTGCCGAATCAGCCTGACAACCACCACCCAATCGGTGTTGGCTTCTCTACCGCAACTTACTCTGCTCGATCTGCAAGGCAATTCGCTGGGCCTGCCCCCCGACTTGCACTCGCTGCCTTCGCTGCGTTACGTCAACTTGTCCAATACCGGACTCTACGCCGTGCCGGATGGCATACTCGATCACCCGCGGCTGATCTCCGCGCAATTCGACGGCAACCGGATCACGCGCGTCCCCGAGGTTTTTTTCAACCTCCCCAGCTCTCTTGGCAATGGCTTCACCTTTGCTGACAATCCGTTGTCGACCGCCTCTCGCGAACGGGTGAAAACCTTCTACAACCACACCGGCAGACACTTTGGCGTGCGCCCCGTGCCGCAAGACCTGCAACGCACCATCGACTTGTTCCCGACGCTCGACGCCGAGCAGGCCACCGCCGTGTTGTACCGGTTACCCGGCACATTGGCAGAGGGCCGCGCCCAGTTGTCGCTCTGGGAAACAGAGCTCGGCCAACTGAAGTCCGAACTGGACCAATGGATCGATCAGGCGTCTGCCGCCGGTCCGGAGTCGGGCACACCTACGCCTGTGGATGAACGCACTCGCGAGGCAAAGGCCAGACGCGCCTTTGCCCAGGTGCTTGAGCAATTGTGGCGCGGCCGGACCGCACTTGGTCGCACTGAAGAGTTGAACACACTCGCGCAGTTCAGCGGCGCGATGCCCGTCATCAGCGCCAATTTCGAGCACATTTCCCAGCTGAACCTGAGCGGCAATCGGAACATCACGGCCGTCGCGCGTTTCGTGGAATGCTTTCCCAACCTGACTGCTCTACGCCTGGACAACGTCGAACTGGATCCACAGGCGGTCACAGGGATCGGCCTGCCCAGGCTGATCGATCTGGAGCTGAAAAACTGCGGGATCGTCCTCACCCCCGAAAACCAGGCCGCCCTGGTATCCATGACCAGTCTGCGCAGGCTGGACCTGGGCGACAACCCACTGGGGACGTTTCCGGATCTGACCCTGCTGCCTGAACTGGGATATATCGACCTCTCCAACAGCGGCCTTACCAAGGTTCCCGATGGACTGGTCAGCCACCCGAACCAGCCGATTGCGGTTTTGACCGGCAACCGCATTGCCGAACTTCCCGACGCCCTGTTCGAGGTTTCGGCGACTCGCAGCGACGGCATCTATCTTTCCGACAATCCGTTGTCGGCCGCCGCGCGCGACAAGATCAAATCCTATTACCGACTCCATCAAAACGATTTCGATGTGCGTGCCGATACTCAGGATATTGCCCTTGCCCGCCAGCTGTTTCCCGAGCTCGACCAGCAAGAAGCCAGCGATATGATTTATGACCTGCCCGGCAACCTGGCGGATAGCCGTACCCAGCTCGAACAATGGCGTGCAGAGCTGGAGCAGATGCAACTCGATCTCACGCGGTGGACACAGCAAATCCCGACCACACACCCGGTTACCGGTCAGTTGCTGTCCGTCGTTGATGTACAGGCGCAGACGGTGGCGCGTACCGAGTTCAAACTGAATCTGGAAGCATTATGGCGACAGCGGTCGAGCGAGACTGGAGAACGAGGAGCGTTTTTTTCAGCCGACCTGAAGTTTATTGGCGACCTACCACGGTTGACGGCGGATTTCAGCCACGTTGCAAACCTGAAACTCAGCGGAAACGCTGCAATCCGTAACATCGGGGCGTTAGTTGAACAATTTCCGAACCTTGAGGTTCTAGAGCTCAAAGCCATCGCTCTGAACGAAATTCCAGCTTTTGTCGCAGACCTGCAGACACTCAAGGAACTGCGCCTGCCTCATTGCGCCGTGAGGCTCACGAGCGCCGGACAGAATGTGCTCAATTCGCGGCCTGCCCTGAAGCTGGTGGATCTGAGCAATAACCCGTTGGCCACGGCCCCGGATCTGCGGGCAATGCCGGCGTTGGAGGATATCTTCCTGATGAATACGGGCCTGACCGCCCTGCCCGAAGGCATTGTCGATCACCCGCTTTTGCGACACGCGTACCTTAATGACAACCTCATCACAGAACTGCCCGAGGCTTTATTCCAAGCGAATTCACAACGCGCTGAAGGTATGTTCCTGCGTGACAACCCACTGTCCCGCGCCACCCGCGAGCTCATCAAGCAATACCATGCCAGACACGGTCGCAACTTTGGGGTCAGACCCGATCCAGAAGATATAGCCCTGGCGCAAAGGCTGTTTCCGCTGCTGGACAATTACTCGGCCAGCAACATGATCTACCGTCTCCCCGGTACGTTGCAGGCCAGCACCGCGCAATTGCTGCGCTGGGAAGCGGAAATCGCCGGAATGATCAGCGACCTCAACACCTGGTGCGAGCAAGTGCCTGTCAGCAACCCTTCCACAGGACAACTCTGGAACACCGAAGAGCGAGCGGCGGAGCTTGTCGCCAGACGGCAATTCGGTACGCGACTCGAAGGGCTCTGGCGCGGCAGACGCACCGGGAACTCGGCATTACGCCTGGACAGGTTCGAAGCGAACGCAAGGTTTGCCGGCGAACTGCCGCCGTTGAGCGCGGATTTCAGCCACGTCACCCATCTGCAAATCAAAGGCAACTCGGGACTGACAGCTCCTGACAGTTTCCTTAGAAGTTTCAGCGGATTGAATGGTCTGGAACTGACAGACATGCCCCTGGGCCGGATCCCGAAAGCGCTGGAGAGGATACCGTCGCTGGAAACCCTGATGCTGAGCAGATGCCAGATTACGCTCGATGCGGCGGGGCAAGCGACGCTGTCCACGCTTGACCGTTTGAAGTCGCTGGACTTGTTCGGCAATTCTTTACAGGTCACCCCCGACGTCTCAGCGTTGACCAGCCTGAGGTTCCTCGACCTGATCCGTACCGGAATCGACCGCGTGCCTGCAGGGCTTGAGCAGCTACCGCAGCTGAACACCGCGCTATTGAACGACAATAACATTACCGAGTTGCCGGACGACCTCGTTCCTTACTCCGGTCATGGCATGGACATCGGCGCCAATCCGCTGTCAGCGGCATCCAGAGACCGCATCAAGGCGACCTTTCAGACCACGGGGGACAATTTTGGCGTGTGGGGCGAACAGGCTGACCTGAGCCTGATTCAATCGCTGTATCCATCGTTGACTGGCCTGAAAGCCAATGACCTGCTGTATCGCCTACCGGGCACGCTGGCTGACGGACGTATCGAGCTGGCGCGCCGGCAGACCGAGATGATGCGCCTGATCACCCGGCTTGATACGTGGAGCAACGAGACTGCGCACGACCCGGTTTTGCGCACGCCACTGACCGGCGAAGCGTTGCGCCGGGAGTCAGCCAGCCGGCAACGCTTCAAGAAAGATCTCGAAGCACGCCTGCGCCGCTATCCGAAATCGCCGCAGGACAAAGCCTTTGTCTGCGATTTGTCATTCACTGGCGAGCTGCCGCCGTTGATCGGGCGTTTCGACTATATCGAACAGCTGCAGCTGTCCAGCACAGCCATTCCGCCACCCGGCGTCAATCGGCTGGTGGAACTCTTTCCGAAGCTGAGCGTGGTGGATATTCGCAATTACCCGTTGCGGGAAATCCCGCCCGCAATCCTCGGTCTGGACTCCCTGGTGAACCTGAGCTTGCCCGACTGCCAGATCACGCTTTCACGGCAAACCGCAGACGCCATCGCCGGCATGAACAATCTCGTCTCGCTGGATTTGGGCAATAACCCGCTCGGCAATACGCCTGACCTGCGCCGACTGGGCAATTTACGCGTGTTGCGTCTGAACAACGTCGGGCTGAGCGAAACGCCCGCCGGGCTGTTCGACCTCACTGGTCTGAGGTCGGTAAATCTGGCCGATAACATCATCAGCGAGTTGCCCAGCGAGTTTCCAGCCAGCCCCGGCGAGGTGGCGACACACTACGACTTCAGCGGCAATATCTTGAATCCGCAGAGTCGGCAACGCCTGACCGATTACAACACAGCACGGCAAATGCGTTTGCTTGAAGAGCAGGCAGGTCGGGTCAACCTGAATCCGTCGCTCGATGACAGCGACGGGTCGGATATTTCCGTCGGCGTGGAGTTCAACCGTTATCACTGATCGGCGGTCAGCCACGCTCCGGTGGCACTGACGACAATTCGAACGGACTGCTGCTGCGACGCTGGTTGCGATCTTCCCGTGGCGTGGCACCGAAGAAATTGCGATAGGCGCTGGAGAAATGCGGCCCCGAAGAAAAACCACACGACAGGCCGATCTGGATGATCGACTTGCTGGTCTGCATCAACATCTGCCGGGCCTTGTTCAGGCGTAGTTCGAGGTAGTACTGGCTCGGCACGCGGTTGAGGTATTGCTTGAAGATCCGTTCCAGCTGCCGACGGGATACGCACACATGCTGGGCGATTTCGTCGGTGGTCAGCGGCTCTTCGATGTTGGCTTCCATCAGCAACACCGCTTGGGTCAGCTTCGGATGGCTGGAGCCGAGGCGATTCTGCAACGGAATGCGCTGACGCTCACCGCCCTCGCGAATGCGCTCGACCACCAGTTCTTCGGACACCGCTCCGGCCAGCTCCGCACCGTGATCACGGGCCAATACTGCCAGCAGCAGATCGAGCACCGACATGCCACCGCAAGCGGTCAGGCGATCGCGATCCCAGTCGAACAGGTGACTGGTGGCAATGACTTTGGGGAAGCGCTCGGCAAAATCGTCCTGCCAGCGCCAGTGCACGGCGGCGCGATAACCGTCGAGCAAACCGAGCTGGGCCAGTGGATAGACACCGGCGGACAGACCACCGATCACGCAACCGGCGCGCACCAGTTGCTTGAGCGCACTGCTCAGCGCCGGAGCCAAAGTGGTCGGCGGCTCATCAGCGAGCAGAAAGAGTTTCTGAAAGTTCTCAAGCTTGCCGGCCCAAGGCTCGCCGGGCAGCTGCCAGGCGCCTTCGGTCTGCGGCTCGGCCTGCAAGAACGACAGTTCGTAAACCACGTCCGGGTGCACCCGCTGCGCAACACGCAAGGCCTCCTCAGCCAGCGCCAGCGTCAACGCTTTAGTGCTGGGCCAAATCAGGAAACCAATACGATGGGCAGTCATGGGCGGGCAATCCGAAACGAACAACGGTGATGAAGGCATGGGCCAATGCTAGCCCGGAAATGAACACAAATCCTGAGTCCGACGCAGATCCATGTAGGAGCTGCCGAAGGCTGCGATCTTTTGATTTTCGAAAAACAAGATCAAAAGATCGCAGCCTCGTTGCACTCGGCAGCTCCTACAGGGAATCTGAGCCAGCCAGAAGGTCGCGAAGCATGACCTAATCTGGTGCACAACGGCAGCCCTGATTTATTTCAGGCTGCCCGAGAGGAACTGCTGCAAGCGCTCCGACTGCGGGTTGACCAGCACTTCGCGCGGGTTGCCGCTTTCTTCGACGACGCCTTTGTGCAGGAACACCAACTGGTTCGACACTTCACGGGCGAAGCCCATTTCGTGGGTCACGACGACCATGGTGCGGCCTTCCTGCGCCAGCGCTTGCATGACTTTCAGCACGTCGCCAACCAGTTCCGGGTCGAGGGCCGAGGTCGGCTCGTCGAACAGCATCACTTCCGGTTCCATCGCCAGCGCCCGGGCAATCGCCACGCGCTGCTGCTCGCCGCCGGACATGTGCCCCGGGAAGGCGTCTTTGCGATGGGCCACGCCAACCTTGTTCAGGTAGTACTCGGCTTTTTCGCGCGCTTCGTACTTGGGTACGCCGAGCACGTGAACCGGCGCTTCCATGATGTTTTCCAGCGCGGTCATGTGCGACCACAGGTTGAAATGCTGGAACACCATCGACAGGCGCGAACGCATGCGTTGCAGCTGCTTCGGATCAGCAGCTTTCAGCGCGCCGTCCTTGTTCGCCACCAGTTTCAGCTCTTCGTTGTTGAGCAGAATCTTGCCGGCGTGCGGCTGCTCGAGCAGGTTGATGCAGCGCAGGAAAGTACTTTTGCCGGAGCCACTGGAGCCGATGATGCTGATCACATCGCCGGCGGCGGCTTTCAGGGACACGCCCTTGAGCACTTCGTGACTGCCATAGCGTTTATGCAGGTCTTGGACTTCAAGTTTGTACATGCGGTCGGTTCTCACAAAAACAGTCAGTCAGTCGTTGAGCAAATGCCCGTGGCGCAGCGCCACGCGCCCCGCCACCTTGGCCAGCCATAAACCGGATTGGGCGTAACGCAGTCGTTCGATGGCAAACAGCACCCCGGACGTGCCGGCACACACAGTGCTGACGCGATCCGCCAGCGGATCGATCACCTCGAACAGCGCCTCGCCGGCTTCGATCCACTCACCGGGCCTGCGCAAAAAGCTCACCACGCCCGGATGCGGCGCGAATAGCATTTCGGTGCCTTCGAACGGCATGCCCTCGCACGGTTCATTCGCCGGTTTCGGCCACTCCCCCTTGATCAGGCCCTGCTCGGCCAGAAACGCCAGAATGCCTTCAGCCCAGGCCTGCGTCTGCACAGGATCGGTATCAGCCTGACCGCCGAGCTCGATGGTCGTTGCCATACAGGCCAACGGAATCTGCGCCTGCGGGAACAGACGCGACAACCGCAGCCATGGCGCCGAACAGGCCTCATCGAACGAGCTGCCGCCGGAATCTTCCGCGAGCAAGCCGACTTTCACATCCAGATGGGCCGCCAGTGAACGCCACTGTGGCCAGTGCTGAGGCAGCGCATACAAGTGCAGCGCGGCTTCACAGTCGCAATGCAGATCCAGCACGATGTCGGCGCTGCAGGCATGGCTGAGCAACAGACGCTGCATGCCTTGCAACTGACTTTCAGCGGCCGGCAGCGCCGCCAGATGGTCGCTCATTGCCTGACGAATCAAGCGAATGTTGGCATGCGGATCATCACCGAGCTTGTCGCCCAGTGCTGCCGCGACCGGCGCACTGAGCTCGACGAAGTCACGGTTGAAGTTCTTGCCGCTGCCCGCTTCGAAACGGCCCTGGAAATTGCCTTGCAGCAATTGCCCCAGCCCCAGCGGATTGGCCACCGGCACCAGCTCGATCACACCGTTGAGCAAGCCTTGGGCCTCAAGTTCGCCGAGGCGTTTTTTCAGCTCCCAGGCGGTGCGCATGCCCGGCAATTCGTCGGCGTGCAGGCTGGCCTGAATGTAGGCCTTGCGTTCGCCACTGCCGAAACGAAATACCGACAGCTTGCGCTCGCTGCCCAGATGGCTCCATGGAAGTTCGTGGTCGATACGTTCCATCAGTGCTTCCTCGGGGCCAGATAGCTCAACCAGCGACGCTCAGCCAGTTTGAACAGCTTGACCAGAATGAAGGTCAGGCACAGGTAGAACACGCCAGCGGTGATGTACGCCTCGAACGGCAGGTAGAACTGCGCGTTGACGGTACGTGCCGCGCCAGTGATGTCGATCAGGGTCACGATCGACGCCAGACTGGTGGTCTGCAGCATCATGATCACTTCGTTGCTGTACTGCGGCAGCGCGCGGCGCAGGGCCGACGGCAGCAGAATGCGCTTGTACAGTTTGAAGCGCGACATGCCCATGGCCTTGGCTGCTTCGATCTCGCCGTTCGGCGTGGCCTTGAGGCTGCCGGCGATGATTTCCGCGGTGTAGGCGCTGGTATTGATCGCAAAGGCAAGGCACGCACAGAACGTCGCGCTCGACAGCCATGGCCACAAGAAGCTTTCGCGCACTGCTTCGAACTGGGCCAGACCGTAGTAGATCAGGAACAGCTGAACCAGCATCGGCGTGCCACGGATCACGTAGGTGTACAGCCACGCCGCGCCATTGACTAACGGGTTTTTCGAGACGCGCATCAGCCCCAGCGGCAACGCCGCGAGCAAGCCGAAAAACAGCGACAGCGCGAGCAGTTTGAGGGTGGTCAGCAGGCCGCCGAAGTACAGCGGCAGTGCCTCCCAGATGACGTTGTAGTCGAAGATCATAGATCAGCCGCCCTTACGCCTACCGAGTAGCGCTTCTCAAGGTGACGCAATGCCAGCAACGAGACACTGGTGATCACCAGGTACATCGCTGCCACTGCGAGGAAGAAGGTGAAAGGCTCGCGCGTGGCATCCGCCGCCTGCTTGGCCTTGAACATCATGTCTTGCAGACCGACCACGGAAATCAGCGCGGTGGCCTTGGTCAGTACCAGCCAGTTGTTGGTGAAACCCGGAATCGCCAGACGGATCATCTGCGGCACCATCACCCGGAAGAACACCTGAAAACTGCTCATGCCGTACGCCATGCCCGCTTCGGCCTGGCCTTTGGGGATCGCCATGAACGCGCCCCGGAACGTCTCCGAGAGGTACGCACCGAAGATGAAACCGAGGGTGCCGATGCCGGCAGCCAATGGATTCAGATCGATGTAGTCGTCATAGCCAAGCATTGGCGCAACGCGGTTGAGCAGGTCCTGACCGCCGTAGAAGATCAGCAGGATCAGCACCAGGTCGGGAATGCCGCGGATCACCGTCGAATACAGGTCGCCCAGCCACGCCAGCCAGCGCACTGGCGACAGGCGCAACGCGACACCGATCAGCCCGAGAACGATGGCCAGAGCCATGGACGACAAGGCGAGCTGAAGCGTCAGCCATGCGCCATCGAGGATGACAGCCCCGTAGCCTTTCAACATGATTCAGGTCCTCGAAAGTTGGGATGAAAAAATGGCGCAAACCGCAGAGATTCTGTTGCTTGCGCCATTTCGAACTTGTCGCAGAGACGTCTTACTTGCCGTAGATGTCGAAGGCGAAGTACTTGTCCTGGATTGCTTTGTATTTGCCGTTTTCGCGGATGGCCGCGATGGCAGTGTTGATCTTGTCTTTCAGGGCGTCGCCCTTGCGCACCGCGATACCTACGCCGTCGCCGAAGTATTTGACGTCGGTGAAGGCCGGGCCGACGAACGCGAAGCCTTTGCCGGCGTCGGTTTTCAGGAAACCGTCATCGAGCAGAGTTGCGTCAGCCACGGTACCGTCGAGGCGACCGGCGGCCACGTCGAGGTAGATTTCGTTCTGCGAGCCGTACGGCTTGATCTCGGCGCCCAGTGGAGCCAGGACTTCGCGGGCGAAACGCTCGTGGATCGAACCACGCTGTACGCCGATGTTCTTGCCCTTGAGCTCAGCCAGACCTTCGCTGACCTGAGTGCCGGCCTTCATGACCAGACGCGCCGGGGTGTTGTAGTACTTGTTGGTGAAGTCGACCGACTTCTTGCGATCTTCGGTGATCGACATCGACGACAGGATCGCGTCGATCTTGCGTACTTTCAGTGCCGGGATCAGGCCGTCGAACTCTTGCTCGACCCACACGCACTTGACCTTCATTTCTTCGCACAGCGCGTTGCCGATGTCGTAGTCGAAACCGACGATGCTGCCGTCCGGTGCTTTCGAAGCGAATGGAGGGTAAGCCGCTTCGATGCCGATCTTCACAGGTTTTTCGTCAGCGACGGCATTCAGCGACAGCACTGACAGTGCCAGGGCGCCAAGCAGCACAAGTTTCTTCATCTTGGGACTCCATCGGTAAAGGGCAAAAACGGCAGAGTGAGCGACAGCCCAATATGCGAATGGGTGAATCGGAAATCGGTTGCGCATCGGCGGAAATTTCCCATTGAAACCGCAGGCGATTTCAACGTCAGCCACGATGAGCGAGTGATCGGCATTCTAACGACAGGCCCGAAGCCGATATTTCTTCAATGCGACAACTAATTACAGATGCACCGAGAAAGCGGTTTGAGCTCATTGACAGCCCTGCAATTTCATGCAAGAGCGAAAGACAGTGAACCGATACATATTGCAAGTTGCGGGCCCATTATTCGCAAACCCTTCTAATCCGGCAAGCGCAGCGTTATGTCTTATTTTTCAGCGAGGCTTTTGAGGCTCTAAAACGGGGCGCAGCGTTTCCCTTCGCCCCGTCGCGGGGCGGGCGGTTACACATTGGGTTGTGGTGGGTAACAGCGGGAAATGTCCGACGGCGCAGATCGATAATTATTGGTTGGGGTGTTGCAGTTTCCTACAGATGACTACCGCGGTGTCTGACAGATCGCCTTCGCGAGCAGGCTCGCTCCCACAGGGATCTGCATTTGTCTGACGGTACTCGGTCAAACTGTGGGAGCGAGCCTGCTCGCGAAGGGGCCAGTCCGCTCGACACAAATCCACCAGACACAAAAAAGCCCCGCCCGGCATTCACCGAACAGGGCTTTTCAGCACAGCAACCTGCTACTTAAGCAACATTCATCGTCTTGTGCGTATCAATCAAATGCTGCACCACCCCCGGATCCGCCAAGGTCGAGATATCCCCCAACCCGTCGTATTCCGCCGTGGCGATCTTGCGCAGGATGCGGCGCATGATCTTGCCCGAACGGGTCTTCGGCAATCCCGGTGCCCACTGGATCACGTCCGGCGAAGCAATCGGACCGATCTCCTTGCGCACCCAGTTCTTCAGCTCCAGGCGCAATTGCTCGGTCGGCTCCTCGCCGTTCTTCAAGGTCACATAGACATAGATGCCCTGCCCCTTGATGTCATGCGGCACACCGACCACCGCTGCTTCAGCGACTTTCGGATGCGCAACCATCGCGCTCTCGATCTCGGCCGTGCCCATACGGTGGCCGGACACGTTGAGCACGTCGTCCACGCGCCCGGTGATCCAGTAGTAACCATCGGCATCGCGACGCGCGCCGTCACCGGTGAAGTACATGCCACGGAAGGTCTTGAAGTAGGTATCGACGAAACGATCGTGATCGCCGTACAGCGTACGCGCCTGGCCCGGCCACGAATCGAGAATCACCAGATTGCCTTCGGCCTCCCCCTCGATGATGTTGCCGAGGTTGTCGACCAGCGCTGGCACCACACCAAAGAACGGACGCGCCGCCGAACCCGGCTTCAGCGCGTGGGCACCCGGCAACGGGCTCATCATGTTGCCGCCGGTTTCGGTCTGCCACCAGGTATCGACGATCGGGCAACGCGACTTGCCGACATTCTTGTAGTACCAGTCCCAGGCTTCCGGGTTGATCGGCTCACCGACCGATCCGAGCAGGCGCAGGCTGCTGCCGTCAGCGCCTTCCACGGCGGCCTGACCCGAAGCCATCATCGCGCGGATCGCGGTCGGCGCGGTGTAGAGGATGTTGACCTTGTGCTTGTCGATGATCTTCGCCACCCGGGTGATGTCCGGGTAGTTCGGCACGCCCTCGAACAGCACGGTGGTCGCGCCGTTGGCCAGCGGGCCGTAGACGATGTAGCTGTGGCCGGTGACCCAGCCGACGTCGGCGGTGCACCAGTAGATTTCGCCCGGACGGTAGTCGAACACGCGCTCGTGGGTCATCGCCGCATACAGCAGATAACCGCCAGTGGTGTGCTGCACGCCCTTCGGCTTGCCGGTGGAGCCGGAGGTATAAAGGATGAACAACGCTTCTTCAGCGCCCATCTCTTTCGGCGCGCAGACGGTGCCCGCGACTTTCATCAGGTCTTCGTACCAGATGTCGCGATGCTGGTTCCACTTGATGTCGCCACCGGTGCGCTTGCACACGATGACTTTCTGGATGCTGCTGGTTTCCGGGTTGGTCAGGGCGTCGTCGACGTTGGCCTTGAGGGAAATCTTCTTGCCGGCACGGATGCCTTCGTCAGCGGTGATCACCACTTTCGAGCGGCAGTCGATGATGCGACCGGCCAGGGCTTCCGGCGAGAAACCGCCGAACACCACCGAGTGAATCGCGCCGATCCGGGTGCAGGCCAGCATGGCGACCACGGCTTCGGGAATCATCGGCATGTAAATGGTCACCACGTCGCCACGGTGCACGTCCTGGCCACGCAGGGCGTTGGCCAGTTTGCACACTTGCTCGTGCAGTTCGCGGTAGGTGATGTTGCGGCTTTCGGAAGGATCGTCGCCTTCCCAGATGATTGCGACTTGATCGCCGCGCTCGGCCAGATGACGGTCGAGGCAGTTGTAGGAAACGTTCAGGGTGCCGTCGGCAAACCACTTGATGTCGACATGGTGATCGTCGAAGGACGTCTGTTTCACCGTGGTGAAAGGCTTGATCCAGTCGAGACGCTGGGCTTGCTCGCGCCAGAAGCCGTCCGGGTTGACGACCGACTGCTGGTACATGGCTTTGTAGGTCGCCTCGTCAGTCAGCGTGTTTGCCAGAACCTCGGGACGAACGGGATACAGAGAAGCCGCACTCATCTTTCCTACCTCGGTGTAATAGTTGTTTTTGTATGACCCCGTTGTAGCCGGGTGGGGCCCATAGAACCATTCGACGATGGTTGTAGGAGCTGCCGCAGGCTGCGATCTTTTGATCTTCAAAGCAAGATCAAAAGATCGCAGCCTCGTTGCACTCGACAGCTCCTGCATGGGCCGTGCGAGGGATTGTTACCAAATATGCCAAAAGTGTTTATCAAAACCTGCTCTGTTTACCCCGGCCCCACCGCCCTAAAATTCACCTCGCCAACAAGGCAACCGCGATTAACAACGTTACAGCCCCCACGAAGGCCGTTAATCCAGCTCTCCAAGTAACGCATCAAATACCCAAGCTCCACACGCAACCCTAAAAAGGTTGCGTGACCCCACTCGACCTCAAAAAGGTGAATTAGCAATGAAAGCTTTATTGGTTCTGGCCCTCAGCAGTCTGTGCGCAACCGCCATGGCAGACGAGGTCCCGACTGATGTCGCACAGCAACAACCGGTGATCGAGGAATACACTTACTCCACACACCTGGACATCGCCAAAGTTGTATCGATGAGCGAAATTCCAAATGTCTGTGAAGTAGTACCGGCAAAAATGGAATACGACGACTCCAAAGGCCAACGCCACATCCTGCGCTACAGCATCATGGGCAATGGCTGCACAAACTGAATCAGACTGCACCGAATCGGTTCGCTCAGCGCTACATTGAGGGTCGATTCCAGCCCGGCTTCGGTCGGGCTCAGTTGTGTCTGGAGCCGTTAAAAACGCTTGCAAAACACTAGATATAGTGAAAAACCCGATTTTCTGGCTATTTTTTAAACAAAAAAACACCTGCCAAAAAATTAACGAAAAAAAATCTGCCAGGGTCGACTCCGCGCAAAGCCCTGTAATCCCTCGGTCGGATCGAAATCCGCCCCCTCCTCGGCCTCGCCATGAGCCGATTCGCCGCACCACGCCGGTAAAAATTTCCCTATAATGCCGCCCCATACGGGTCAGCAATATTCCCTTACAGGGAGCAAAAGCCATTCTGAAGCCCCGCAACAGTGCCAGACGCTGATTGCGCCCATCAGAGGCTCTCGGAACCCGTCAAAATTTCTGTTTATTTGCCTGCGTGCAGCGCTGCAAAAAACGACATCCAACGCGGCTTGTTTGGCCGTGTGAAAAACCAACCCATCAGGTTTCACACGGGCACAAGCCCTCACGCAGGAGACGACACGTCATGCTGAGCTGGGACGAATTCGATAAAGAAGACAGTGAAGTCGCAACCGTGAAAGGCGCCAACGCCGGTCACGCAAGCGAAGCCAACATGGACCGCCTCGACAACGCTGGCGGCGCCGCTGCGCTCGAAGCCCGCGCCGTCACCGCCGACGACTCGGCCGCCGTGGCCCGCGCCAAGGCTGCACTGAACTCCCTCGACGTCGCCGAAGGCCTCGCCGAACTCGAAGGCGCCTCCGCCCGTGTCGCCGTTGACGAAAAGCGCATGATCAACTGCCGCGCCGACCTCAACCAACTCGTGCCATTCAAGTACGACTGGGCCTGGCAGAAGTACCTGGACGGTTGCGCAAACCACTGGATGCCGCAAGAAGTCAACATGACCGCCGACATCGCCCTCTGGAAAAACCCGGAAGGCCTGACCGACGACGAGCGCCGCATCGTCATGCGCAACCTCGGCTTCTTCTCCACAGCCGACTCCCTGGTAGCCAATAACCTGGTCCTGGCCGTGTACCGCCTGATCACCAACCCGGAATGCCGCCAGTACATCCTGCGCCAGGCGTTCGAAGAGGCGATCCACACCCACGCCTACCAGTACTGCATCGAATCGCTGGCCATGGATGAAGGCGAAATCTTCAACATGTACCACGAGATCCCATCGGTCGCGAAAAAGGCAGCCTGGGGCCTGAAGTACACCCGTTCGATCTCCGATCCGAAGTTCGAAACCGGCACCCCGGAAACCGACAAAGAGTTGCTGCGCAACCTGATCGCCTACTACTGCGTTCTGGAAGGCATCTTCTTCTACTGCGGCTTCACCCAAATCCTCTCCATGGGCCGCCGCAACAAAATGACCGGCGTCGCCGAGCAGTTCCAATACATCCTGCGCGACGAATCCATGCACCTGAACTTCGGCATCGACGTGATCAACCAGATCAAAATCGAAAACCCACATTTGTGGGATGCTGAGATGAAGGAAGAAGCGACCCAGATGATTCTGCAGGGTACGCAGCTGGAGATCGAATACGCTCGCGATACCATGCCTCGCGGGGTGTTGGGTATGAATGCGGCGATGATGGAGGATTATCTGAAGTTCATCGCTAACCGTCGTTTGTCGCAGATTGGTTTGAAAGAAGAGTATCCAGGGACGACTAACCCGTTCCCTTGGATGAGCGAGATTATGGACTTGAAGAAAGAGAAGAATTTCTTTGAGACTCGTGTGATCGAATACCAAACTGGTGGTGCGTTGAGCTGGGACTAATAGTCTCGGTTGGCATGATTTGACGATTGCTGCCTGAGTCGACAAGTCGAGAAAGCAAAAAGCCCCGATCTGATCGGGGCTTTTTTGTGGGCGATCGGCGAGCCTTTTTACGCCTACGTCACAGCGCTCAATCTCCTACAGCACTAACAGTCGCTTCCCATTGAAGCCTGCTGCGAGCGCTACTAAGCTCTGTGGCAGGTGCCTAAGAAACGCCCAACGTAGAAAGCTTCGTCAGTGACACAGACGCGTAATTCGTCGGTGACAACTGCTCTGCTCGTTGGGATTTTTTAAGTCCGCTCTACGTTGGGGTCAGGCCCGCCCAAAATCCATAACGTAGAGGTCATAGATATGTCGGATCCATGCTCGGTAACTGTTTTCTCTCGCCACAACCTTTCTCTACATGCCCTTCTATGGGAAAACCAGCCTTGGTTTTCCGCCCGCGATGTCGGCCGCCTGATTGGTTTCCATCTGAATGATCGGGTGGTCAATAAGCTAGATAGCGATCAACGCCGCATTATGTGGATTGAGTACTTTCGAGAGCCCGAACAGCAACTGATGCTTAGTGAATCTGGGGTGTACGCGCTGTTGGTGTATCACTACGTACCGGGAAATCGGTTGCTGCGTGAGTGGTTGACCAATGAGGTAGTGCCAACCTTGCGCGACGCTGCAGATTCAGGACATTCGAATCGGCCAATGTTGAGCTTGTTGGATTGGCCGGAAATGTCACTGAGTTTGCTGCATTGGCAGGATGAGGGGTGGATTCGGCTGCGGGATATGCCTTATCTGTTAAATGATCAGCCGCGACGACGAACGATCGAAGCTAATTGTTGGTGGCGGCGGGTCGTAAATACGTTGCAGTTTTCCAAACATTCGCTTAGGTCAAATCATCGAAAACCCAACGACCATTGAGAAGCCCTTTCAATTGCTCAACACTCAGTAATTGCTGAGGCGTTCTATGAACAATTGCATGGCAGTTTGCACAGAGAGGAATAAGGTCAGTCACTGGATCGACAACCTGTTCCTCTTCGAATTCGGAAATGGGTTTCACGTGATGTACATGAATAAAGCCCTTCGCGTGCGCCCCATAGGCTTTTTCAAAGTCAAAATCACATGCTTTGCATAGAAGGCCATGAATAGCGATAGCCTGACGTCTAAGCTTGGGACAGCGCTCGTATCTCACACCGTAATAAGTAGATTTTTTACCTTCAGTACCAACGATTACGGTTTCAAAATCCTCTGTACCGTCAGCCTGGATGAAGTCATCTGCCTGCGATGGCGTCAGCACAGCATTGGATGAGATCCGGTCGAACACGGTTTGATCAATGGACCGAACACCGTTACGCCAGTAATTATTCTTTAGATTTGAGGGAATTTGCTCAAGGTACTCCCCCTCAAGCTTTATTGGGATTGCCAACTCAAACTGACGAAAATCCTCAATAGAGGCAAACAGGTCTCCTCGCTTACTGTTCCTGTCTGCATACACCCTTCCTATGCGGGCTAAGCCAAAATAGTGAGGCGCAGAACTCAAACGTAACGCTGAGAAAGCCTTATTTTTCAGTTTCCCTTTGTAGTAGATAACCTCTGTTCCCTGGATAAGGATTTCCTTGTACCGCTTCGGGAAGTGGTAGAGGACCCCAGTTTGATCGGCCCATTTTGACAAATCATTCTCGGCAATTACGGCTGGCATCCACTCATCCTCTTATCAGAGGCTAGAGATTACCAAATCTAGAGAAAAGTCCTACACGACTTACGGAAGGCTCTCACGACTGACTCAAGCCAACGCTTCAGTCGTTCGGTGAGACATGTGTTCCACATCTCTCTCTAGAATGCTTTAGCGAAGTCTACAAAATGACCACTTCACTGCAGCAAAAAAAGAATTAGTAGGTGCACCACCACGCACCTCCCGCTATTAATACCCCTCCCCCACTCAAGGAACCGAGCCCCACCATGAAATTCGATCTCGCCTACTGCCTCAGCCTCGACGACAAGTTGTCGATCTATGATGTTCGCGATCTCAATTTCGATGAGACGGTGGCGTTTGACTCTGCGAAGGAACACTTCCAGTGCCCCAACGATGCTTGTCGTTCGGCGTTCGAGGCTTCCAACGAGTTGGGTACGTTCAATGCCAAGAATGTGAATTACGTGCGCACGCCGCACTTCAAGAATCTGCCCACGACGCAGCATGTGGCGGGTTGTCCGTACGTGAGTTTGAAGGCGTCGGCGTCTGGCGTTGAGGCGGCGGATGGCGAGGTGGATGACGGGCGTGAGGAACACTTCCCATCAGAGTTGTTGCTTACCCGGCGTGAGTATGTGCGCAAGCCTGTCGCGCCAGCGGGGGCGGCGGATGTGTTGCGCGATGACCCGGTGCGGGTGGCGGCGGAGAGTGGTAAAGAGTCGGCGGGTCGTGAGTCGGCGCCGGACAAGACCAGTGTGTTTGCGCATCCGGTGGAGTGCTTTGTTTCGAACTTCGCGGACAAGGAGTTGCTCAAGCGCATGCCGTTGAAGGTCGGCGAGCATACGGCGCCGTACAGTTCATTCTTCAAAAAGATTGAATATCTGACGGACAACAAGGGGCTGATTTACTGGGGGCGGATCAAGAAGATCGAGGACTTCCACAGTGCCAGTTTTCGGATCGATTTCGAGGACAAGGTTTGGTTCAAGAAGCCCGAAGACAGTAAGAAGAAGCCGTATCCGGTCAGCGTTTATCTGAACAAGAAGCTGATCGACAACTACCGCAAGCGCAAGGCGTTTCTGGAGGAGATCAAGCACGCGGTGGATAGCGACAAGGCGTTGTTCTGTTTCTTCTATGGCGTAACACCGGAGTTGAAGCAGGTGCCCGGCAAGAAGAACCCCGAAAAGCCTTTCGAGGTCTTCAATGCCAATATCGAAAACCTGGATCACTTCATTATTCGTGAAGCGCCGGGGTTGGAGTGATGGCTAGCCTTTGGGTAGTTGCAGTTTGGCTTCGCCACGGTGTTGGTTGACCAGCGAGTACGGCAGCACTGGCTAATCGGGGTTGTCGCAGTTGCGCTGGATGCGGGCGAAGTAAGCGCCCAGGTAAATCCCCTTCGGCGTGAAGTGCCAGTTGGAGTAACCCCAAACACTTTCATCGGTGTAGTCGCAGCCGCCATCGTCTTCGGCGGGCTTTTCCATTTCCTCGGGGTACAGCGTGGTGAACTGTTTGACCAGCCACGGCGCCATGACTTTCAGCTGATCGTATTCGGTGGCTGCGCTATCAGGTTCACCAATCCACAGTTACTTCATCCTGCTGCGTGGTGTTGAGTTCAACCACAATCGGCATCTTGCCCAACGTACCGGTAAAGACACGCGGGCCTTATTCGGCATGGGCGATGGAAATCAATGAGAACAGCACAGCAGCGTATGGTGCCAAGCGCATCAGTCCCTTGAGCATGGATCGATCCTTGAATGAATGAGGCTGCGAAGTATGCGCGCAGGAATCGAGGCTCTACTAGAGCAGCATGCCCAGCATCACGATAGTCAGCAGCGCGATGTACACCCGCGCATGCACCCGATCCGGTATCCGCCCTATCCACGGCGCAGCCAATCTGACCCCCAGCAACGAACCAACCGTCAGCAGCGCAAACGCCCACACATCGACATACCCTACATACCAAACGCCCAAATCAGCCCCAGTGAAACCGGCCAGCGCCATGTACGTCAGCGTGCCGGCCAGCGCTACCGGCACGCTGAGCGGATTGGCCATGGACGTCGCTTGCGACATGCTCAGGCCGCAGCGGCGCAGCAGCGGCACGGTCATGACGCTTCCTCCTACGCCGAGGAAGGTCGCGATGGCGCCGATGCCTACGCCGCCGGCGGATGTTTCCCTTGTGGTCAGTCGCCGTGGGATTGTCGTTTGGGGCTGTGCGAGAAATCCTCGACGCAGCAGGCAATCGACGATGGTCACGCCCAGGTAGGCGATGAATGCGTAGCGGATCACTTCGCCGCTGACCCACATCGCAGCAATGGCGCCAACGACAGCGCCCACGCCAATAAACCCGCCCAATGGCCAAAGGTATTCCCGGAGCAGATTGCCGGCACGTTGGTGTTTGCGTGTAGCGATCAGGGCGTTGACGATCATCACGCAGGTCGAAGTGGCTACGGCAATGTGCATGGCCGATTGTGCGATGAGGTCGTCAGTTGCGTGGCTAGCGGTGAGCACGCGATAGAGCAGCGGCACGATAACGAAGCCGCCGCCGAAACCGAAGAGCACGGCGCTGATGCCGGTGAGACAGCCGAACAGTGCAAGCAGGAGGTAGAACATGGTGGGCGTTCAGGATCGGGAAAGCCCAGGACATTAGAGCGCGATGCACTGGCCGGCTTCAGTGGTTGGGCCAATAATGTTCGCGTTTACGCCAATCGCTGGAACACGCCTGATGCGCAATATTTCGATCAATCAGCTCGATGACACGCCTCGCCCGGTCGTGGCCATCGGTACCGATTATTCCCACGGCCACCTACTCCCGTTTCATACGCATCGCCGTGGGCAATTGCTCTACGGCGCAACAGGCGTGATGCAGGTCAGCACTCAGAACGGTAATTGGGTGGTGCCGCCGCAACGCGCGGTGTGGATTCCGTCGGGCGTGGCCCATGAGGTGTTGATGCTCGGGGTGAGCACGCGCAGCCTCTATATCGAACCGGGCCCGGTGGATTTGGGCCCGGACTGCCAAGTGCTGAGCGTGTCGTCGCTGCTGCGGCATTTGCTGATGGAAGCGGTGGACGTGCCGCTGATGTACGACCAGGCCGGCCGCGACGGTATGCTGATCAACTTGCTGTTGCATGAACTGACGCGCAGTGCGCCCCTTCCCCTACACATTCCTATGCCCGTCGAAGGAAAGCTCCTCAGTCTGTGTCAGACCTTTCTGAACATGCCCAACATCCATCAATCCCCGCAGCATTGGGCGGACCAGTTACACATAAGCTTGCGTACCTTTAACAGATTGTTTCGGCAGCAGACCGGGCTCAGCTTTCGTCAGTGGCGCCAGCAAGCCTGCGTGATTCAGGCACTGGCACGGCTGGCCGCAGGGGAATCCGTGACGCGGATTGCTCTGGACTTCGGCTATGAGAGTCCGGCGGCGTTTTCCTCGATGTTTCGGCGAGTGCTGGGTCAGGCACCGTCCGTCTGGTTAGAGCCGGCGAAGTAGGCAAATTCAAAAATTGCGTTTGATCCCGGCCGAAAACAACTGTACAAAAACACAGTACATTTTCAATCAGCACTTTTGAGCCCGGAGCACACCATGGCCTCTCTTGCGATGAACCACGTCCTCGAACGCATTGCCCTTTTCCAATTCACCCCGACCCACTGCGTCCAGGCCCGCGCCATGCTGGGCTGGAGCGTTGAACAACTGTCGCGCGAGGCCGAGGTGGCGGTGGCAGATATCCAGCGGTTCGAAGCGCAACTGAACGTAGCGGACGCCGCGAGACTGGCACTGGCGTATCGGTTTGAAGCACAGGGGTTGGTGTTCTTCCCGGGGTTTGCACCGGGGCGCAGTGTCAGGGCGCAGGGTATGGCGGGGGAATCGGTGGGGCGTGGGGATTTTGCGATGGCTGACTGAAATGGCAATTTGATAATTATTCCAAAATAGGTATATTTCGCATGAGTGCAAGGAAGCCGCTTATGTGGGTCTGCAGTAGTAAAAAAGATCTCAAGCAGATGCCCACAGAGGTCCAAGACGTTTTTGGTCACGCACTGGATCTGGCTCAATGTGGCCTGAAGTATTCAGATGCAAAGCCATTGAAAGGGTTCGGAGGCGCAGGTGTCCTGGAGTTGATAGAAGACTTCGACACCGACACCTACCGCGCCATTTATACGGTTCGTTTTGGCAGTGCAATTTACGTTTTGCACTGCTTTCAGAAAAAGTCGAAAAGCGGGATTAAAACCGCCCAGTCGGACATTGATCTGATCAGAAACAGACTTCGAGCCGCCCAGGAACATGCGAAAGGATCAGAAAACCATGGAGATTGAAGTAGGTAGCGGAAACGTCTATCACGATCTGGACTTACCCAATGCAAGTGAAATGCAGGTGAAGTCGCAGCTCGCAGCGAAAATTGGCGCAATCATTAAGGCGCGTCATCTCACTCAGATTCAGGCGTCAGAAATCTTGGGACTCTCACAGCCCAAGCTTTCCGAAATGCTGCGTGGCAAATTTCGCGGAATCAGTGAGGCCAAAATGATGGAATGCCTTTCACGTCTCGGACGAGATGTGCAAATTGTAGTCAAATCGGCCCCCCGATCACGGAAAGAGGGCCGTATTGAGGTGGTATTCGCTTGAGGCGAACGCGTCAGGCATTCTGAGCAAGCGCCTCCCCCTCCTCTTCAACCGCCATCCACCACGCACTCCCCCGTTGTGGATGCGCAAGGTTGAACGCCTCCCCCATTCGCGGTGTGGTAATCGCAATACTGCGTTCCCACGCGAGGGCAAGGATGCGGTCGAAGGGTTCATGCCAGGCGTGCATGGCCAGGTCGAAGGTGCCGTTGTGGATCGGGAAGAGCCAGCGGCCCTTGAGGTCGATGTGGGCTTGCAGGGTTTCTTCCGGTTGCATGTGCACGTGGGGCCATTCGACGTTGTAGGCGCCGGTTTCCATCAGGGTCAGGTCGAACGGGCCGTATTGTTCGCCGATGCGTTTGAAGCCGTCGAAGTAACCGCTGTCGCCGCTGAAGAAGATTCGTGTGTCGGCATCGATTATCACCCATGACGCCCACAGCGTGCTGTTGCCGTCGAACAGGCCACGGCCGGAGAAATGCTGCGATGGGGTGGCGACGAAGCGGATGCCGGCGATTTCGGTGCCCTGCCACCAGTCGTACTGGCGCACCTTGCTGGCGTCGATGCCCCATTTGATCAGGGTGTCGCCCACGCCGAGTGGAGTCAGGAAGTAGGTGGTTTTGGCGGCGAGTTTGACTACCGCTTCGTAGTCGAGATGGTCGTAATGGTTGTGCGAGAGGATCACCGCTTCGATCGGCGGCAACTCGTCGATGCTGATCGGTGGCTGATGGAAACGTTTCGGACCCGCCCATTGCACCGGCGAGGCGCGCTCGGCGAAGACCGGGTCGGTGATCCAGAATTTGTCGCGCAGCTTCAGCAACAGCGTTGAGTGCCCCAAGCGGTAAACGCTGTGATTGGGCGCTGCGAGCAGATCTTCGCGTGTAAGCGGCTGCACGGGAATGGCGGCGCTCGGACGGGTGTCGCGCGGCTTGTGGAAAATCATGTTCCACATGATCCGCAGCATTTTGCGCAGGCCTTCGCGCTGAACCGGCGCATGATTGCGAAACAGCCCTTGATCCTGGCGCGAGGCTTCAGGCGTGGATGTGTTGTCCGGGAGAGAGACGGGATTGGCCATGACTGAACGACTCCGAAAAACCGTGTGCTGCACGGTATTCCACGGGAAATGAAAATGGCCAAGCTGCACGCAAAGGCCAAACGCTCTGGTTTGTAAGGTGCGAGGATTAACGCAACATTACACTGAGCGGTGTAGTTTCTAGGTTGCATCAAAGCCGGCGCCAAGTAAACTGCCGAGTGTAATTTCCTTCCTTCTCTGCCGAAGTCCGCTCATGACCGCTCCACAACGCCTCACCGACCGCAAACGCGAAGCCATCATCCAGGCGGCGATCGCCGAATTCCGTGCCCACGGGTTCGAAATCACCAGCATGGACAAGATCGCCGCCACGGCCGGCGTGTCGAAGCGAACGGTGTACAACCACTTCCCGAGCAAGGAAGAACTGTTCGCCGAGATCCTTAATCAGTTGTGGGCGCGGATCATTGCCGAGCCATCGGTGAGCTACGACCGCGAGCAACCGCTGCATGAGCAGCTGCGCCTGATGCTGCGAGAGAAAGTGCAGATGATGGCCGACGAGAATTTTCTCACCCTCGCCCGGGTGGCGATTGCCGCAACCATTCATTCCCCCGAACGTGCGCAGAACATGATCGAGCGCATGGGCGAGCGCGAGGAAGGCCTGACCGTCTGGATACGCGCGGCGCAAGCCGACGGACGGCTCAAGCCGGTGGATCCAGAATTTGCCGCGCATCAAGTACAAGGTTTGCTCAAGGCATTCGCGTTCTGGCCGCAGATCTCGCTGGGTCGCGCGGCCCTTGATCCAGACGCGCAGAATGCAGTTGCCGAGTCGGCGCTGGAGATGTTCCTGGCACTGTATCAGCGGTGAATCACCGGCTCGTCGAGCCGTGTACAACTAACTTCGTAAAAAGTTATACAAACTTGTGAAAAATTCCTTTCTTGTACAACTTTATTAAGTTTTGTATAAGTAGCCATCTGCCAGTAACGGAACGCTGGCATTGAGCAGTCACCACCGAATGCCGTCCGTGCATTTCGGTCTGCCGGCGCAGGAATAGGGACTGAATCCTTTTGATTTTCCCCACTTCCCGAGTATCGCAAGCATGTTTTTCAATCGCCAGAAAGCCGCCCTCGCTGAACTGCAACACACCGTTTTTGACCAAGCTGCAATGCTCGAAGCGATCAACCGTTCGATGGCGGTGATCGAGTTCGATCTTGATGGCGTGGTGTTGCGTGCCAATGACAATTTCCTCAAGACCATGGGCTACACGGCTGCCCAGGCGATCGGCCAGCCGCACCGGCACTTCTGCACACCAGAGTTCGGTCGCAGTGCTCAATACACCGAGCTTTGGTCGCGCTTGAAAAACGGTCAGTTCCAATCCGGCACTTTTGAACGAGTCGACAGCAAAGGCCAGCCGATCTGGCTCGAGGCCAGTTACAGCCCGATCAAGGATGCGTCGGGACGGGTGGTCAAAGTGGTCAAGTACGCGATGGATGTCACCGCCAAGGTGCAGCAGGAGAACGAGGCCAACGCCAAGTTGCAGGCGATCGATCGCGCGATGGCGGTGATCGAGTTCGATCTGGACGGCAACATTCTTACCGCCAACCAGAATTTTCTCACGCGCATGGGTTACAACCTCGCAGAGCTCAAAGGCCAGCATCACCGCTTGTTCTGCACCCCGGCGCTGGTCAACAGCGGCGCCTATCAGGATTTCTGGCGGCGCCTGAATCAGGGCGAGTTTTTCCACGGGCAGTTCGAGCGTGTGGATAAGCGCGGTCAGATCGTCTGGCTGGAAGCCAACTACAACCCGGTCTACGACGCTTCGGGGCGCTTGTACAAAGTCGTGAAATTCGCGTCTGACGTTACCGCCCGTGTCGAACAACACGAGCAGGACGCGCGCAGTGCGAGCACCGCTTATCACATCTCGGTGGCGACGCGAAAAGTCGCCGAGCAAGGTACGCAGGTGATTCAACAGGCTGCCAGCGAAATGCGCGAAATCGCCGAGGACATCAGCCAGTCCTCAACGCTGATCGCGCAACTGGGCGAGCGCTCCGAACAGATCACCGCCATCGTCAACACCATCCGCGCGATCGCCGATCAGACCAACCTGCTCGCCCTCAACGCCGCCATCGAGGCGGCACGCGCCGGTGAACAGGGGCGCGGCTTTGCCGTGGTGGCCGATGAAGTCCGGCAACTGGCCGCGCGCACCAGCGGTTCCACCGCCGAGATCTCCACCATGATCAGTCTGATCCAGAGCGAAACACGGCAGGCGATCAAGAGCATGCAAGGCACCCGCGACCGCGCCGCAGAGGGCGTGGAGCTGGCCAATCAGGCCGGCACGGTGATTCTGCAGATTCGCGATGGCGCCAGTGAGGCGGTGGATGCAGTGAGCATGTTTGCCAATGAGCGGGTGCCGAATTGAGGTTTGTGCAGGGTCGATAGAACGAGTCGCGACCTTCGCGGGCTTGCCCACGAAGGTCGTCCGCCACAACGCAGAGCTATAGTGACGACACGTCCCAAGCCCCGCCGAGTGCCCCATGAATAACTAAAAATCCGAAATATCCAACGCCCCCATCGATCACCTGCGCTTCCACCGCCCCCACGCCCATCTGAATACGACCTTCGGCAACGACGCCTTCGCCCTGCGCGCCGAAGCGTTTGCGCGATTCTTCGGCACGCCGCTGTTCCTTGGAGCGCAAACCTTGATCGTTGCGGTATGGATCGCTCTCAACGTATGGGGCGTGACTCAATTCGACGTCTACCCGTTCATCCTGCTGAACCTGGCCTTCAGCCTGCAGGCGGCCTACGCCGCGCCATTGATCCTGCTTGCGCAAACCCGTCAGGCCGCGCGCGATAAAGCGCAGGCCGACGCCGATGCGCAGCACCGCGAAGCGCTGGCACAGGCCAATACCGAACGTCAGGCTGAGGCGGCGAAGAATTCCGCGCAATTGCTGGCGTTGCTGGAACAAAACACCCGCCTTACCGAAATGACGAAAACCCTCACCGAGCGCATCGAAGGCCTGACCAGCGAGTTGCACGCTCACGTGTGCCAGAACTAAGGCCGCCTTCGCGAGCAGGCTCGCTCCCACATTGGATCTGTGGCGTTCACAAAATCCCTGTGGGAGCGAGCCTGCTCGCGAAGAGGCCCGCAACCACACTGCAAAAACTCAACCGCGCACCAGACTTCGCACCGCAGCAATCTCCGGCACTTCAACCTTGCTCATGTACACCCGCAACGGTTCGGTGATGTTGATGCGTTCGTCGATGTGTTGATCGAGCAGCAACTGAATCAACTCGCGCTTGAGCGTCATGGTGGTGTCCGACGCCGTCGCCCAGACGAATTCACTGGCCGGGATGATGCCGTCGTCGGCAACGTCCATGCCGAAGGAATCTTCGCTGAAGCGCACGATGTATTGACCGGTCTTGCGGTTGAAGCCGACGAAGCCTTTGAGATCGTCGGCGGCCTGGCAGATGAGTTGGGAGGTGATGCGCATGGTAAACCTCACGAAAGTTGATCGATGGTTTACACGCAGGGCAACGCAGCGGCGCGCCCTCTGCCGGGGCGTCTGCCGAGGGCAAGCGTACTGCAAACAGCGCCACAAAAGTGCAGGAAATTTCCGTTTTGCTCGGTTTATGTCGGTCTGGCGATAGCCCTGCGGCGCTTCAGTTGTTAAAAGGTACGTCTCGAAAAATACCTGCGAAAGGAACTCGACCATGCCTGCCACTTTTACCCGAAGCGCTCTGGTGCTGAGTCTGTTGTTCGGCCTCGGTCAGGCGCATGCCGCCAGCCACCCGGAGCCCAAGGCAATCGCTGCCGCCCATGGCATTCCGCATCCGGCGGTAATCGCCCACCGTGGCGCGTCGTTCGATGCTCCGGAATCCACCGCAGCGGCCTACAAACTGGCTCGTGACCTCGGCGCCGATTACCTGGAAATGGATTTGCAGCGCAGCAAGGACGGCGTGCTGTTCGCCCTGCACGATGACAACCTGCAACGCACCACTGACGTCGCCAGCAAATTCCCCGAGCGCAAGGACAGCCCGGCCACCGCGTTCACCATGGCCGAGCTGAAAAGCCTCGATGCCGGCAGCTGGTTCAACACCAAGTACCCGGATCGCGCCCGCCCTTCCTACGCCGGGCTGAAAATTCTTACCCTCGATGAAATCATCGACATCGCCCGCGCCAACCCGCAGCACAAACCGGGCCTGTACATCGAAACCAAAGAGCCGCAGCTGTTTCCCGGCATCGAACATGACCTCAAGGAAAAACTCCAGGATCGCGGCTGGTTGAGCCCGGCCGGTTCGAAACTGGCGAAAAGTGCGCTGGGCGTCGGTCAGGGCAAAGGCAAGGTGATCCTGCAGACCTTCGATAAAAACAGCCTGCAATTGCTGGAGAAGGAAATGCCCCAGGTGCCGAAGATCCTGCTGTTGTGGGTCGGCGAAGGCAGCATCGAGCCCAAATCCGCCGTGACGTTTGCCGCGTCCGGTGAGAAAGACAAAAACGTTTTCTACGGCAAACAGGAACCGAAGTCGGAAGCTGAATTCAAGCAATGGGTCGATTACGCCAAAGCCCAGGGCGCGATCGGCACTGGTCCATCGGCGAAGCTGACCCATGGCGGTGACCAGAGCTATTCCGATCTGGTGCAGCCGTGGATGAATCAGTACACCCACGACCAAGGGATGCTGGTGCATGTTTATACGGTCGACGAGCCGGTGGACTACGAGAAAGTCATGGCGTCGGGGGTTGATGGCATCTTTACCAACCGCGCCAGTGAATTGCTCAAGTTTTATAAGCGTCCGGCTGTTGGCAGTGTTGACGAGGTATTGAAGAAGAACGGTTTCTAACCTGTTATCGAGTCGCCTGCTTCGCGAGCAGGCTCGCTCCCAAAAAGAGCAGTTTTATCGCGAGGCAGAGATTTAAGGGAGAGTTAAGTTGCGCTGGTTAATCTGAACTCACTTACACAGATCAACCACTTCAACGCACTGCCAAGGAATGAACCGATGAAAACTTTGACTGCCCTGTTTACCGCCGCTGCCCTGACCCTCACCGCTGGCCTGGCTCAGGCTGATGTTCGCATTGACCAGATCCCGCAACTGGTCAAGGACGGCAAGATCAAGTCGCTGGAATCGATGAACGCCGAAGCACTGAAACTGCACCCGGGCGCAACGATTACCGATACCGACCTGGATAACCACTTCAACGGTTATGAGTACGAAGTTGAACTTAAAACCGCTGACGGCAAAGAGTTCGACGTGGACTTTGATGCGACCACCGGTAAAGTGCTGAGCAACAAGCAAGACACTTGATAGACCGCTGTTAAAGCGCCGCACGATTGGAAGATCGTGCGGCTTTTTTATGCCTGCCGTTAATCATGTGTGAGCGAGCCTGCTCACGAAAGCGCAGCGTCAGCGACATCAATGTTGACTGTTCCAACGCCATCTCGAGCAGGCGAAGACCTACAAAAGTTGCCGGACGCGAGAACTCGCAATCAGGCACTCAACCGCGCCGTCACCTCATTCAACTGCCCCGACAACCCATGCAGATTCTGACTGGCACTTTCGGTGCGCTGCACGTTGTCCAGGTTGGTGCTGGCAATCGCGGTGATTTCGGTCAGGTTGCGCGAGATATCCTCGGCCACTGAAGTCTGCTCCTCAGCCGCCGTGGCGATCTGCCGGTTCATGTCGCGAATCGCCTCCACGGCCAAGGTGATGCGCTCCAGCATCGCGCCAGCCTGAGTCACCTGCTCAACGCTTTCGTCACTGCGCGCCTGGCCGCTCTCGATAGCCTGCGCGGCATCGACAGCCCCGGTCTGCACGTTCTGAATAATCTGGTTGATCTCGATGATCGACTCCGCCGTGCGCTGAGCGAGGTTGCGCACCTCATCGGCGACGACGGCAAAACCCCGCCCGGCCTCACCCGCCCGTGCTGCTTCAATGGCCGCGTTGAGCGCCAGCAGGTTGGTCTGTTCAGCGATGCCCCGAATCACTTCCAGCACCTTGCCGATACGGCCGCTGTCGGTCTCGAGGCGACGGATCACCGTGGCGGTGTTGGCGATTTCGCCGCGCATCTGCGTGATGGAATGGATGGTGGTCTGCATGACCTTTTCACCCTGCTGCGCCGACTGATCGGCATCGTCGGCAGCGCGCGCGGCATCGGCGGCGTGTCGGGCGACTTCCTGCGCCGTGGCGGACATTTCGTTCATCGCCGTGGCCACTTGATCAGTGCGATTGAATTGCTCGCTGGTGCCGCCGGCCATCGTCGTGGCGATGGCGTTCAACTCGCCGCTGGCGCTGTCCAGATCACTGGCGCTGCGTTGCAACCGAGTGAAGGTGTCCGCCAGAAAATCACGCAGAGTGTTTGCTGCGGCGGCAAGGTTGCCCAGCTCATCGCGACGCTCGCTGACAACGCGCTCGGCCAACTGCCCACGGCTCAAGCGGGAGACGTAATCGATGAGGTTGCGGATCGGCTCGATCAGGTTGCGGCTGACCAGCCACAGGCTCAGCAGACCGATCAGCAAGCCTGACGCGAGCATCACCAACAGGCCCAGCCACACGGTGCGATCGGCGCTGGCACTGATCAATGCCGATTGC
The DNA here is from genome assembly GCF_058245595.1 of Pseudomonas sp. UF-293. NCBI lineage: Bacteria > Pseudomonadati > Pseudomonadota > Gammaproteobacteria > Pseudomonadales > Pseudomonadaceae > Pseudomonas > Pseudomonas sp. UF-293. The sequence goes on from NZ_JBSICA010000026.1 coordinate 71,499, forward strand.
TCGGTGCCCTGCTTGCGCAGCTCGGCAACCAACGCGCTCATCTGTTCACTGGTGGCGCGGTCGACGCCTTTGACCGCAGCGTCGCCGGCGCTCGGATCACCACCGGCAGCGACGTAGGCATCGCGGCCTTTCTGATAGGCCGCGCCCAACTGGCGATGCTCTTCGCGCAAGCGTTCGATACGTGATTTGAGAGTGGCCTCGATGCCTTTCTGGCCGGCCAGTTCGCCGAGAATGTTCTGCACGTCGCGCTGGCGCTCTTCGAACTGGCTCCAGTATTTCGCCAGATCCGCCGGTTGCTTACCGCGCAGCAGGACGTTTTTCCACTCCTGCACCTGCACTTTGAATTGCAGGTTGGCTTCATCGATCAGTTGCGAAGTGTGCAACGGGCCAGCAATCAACTGGCTGTAGCTTTGCACGCCATTGGAGAGGAAATGGAAACAGGCCAGCGCGATCAACAGCATCGCCAACAGACTGCCGCTCAGCAGGGCGAGAATTTGCGCTCTCAGGGATTTTTGCAGCATTGCAAGGTACTCGAAGCAGGGATGAGCACGCCCGAGCGGACGTGAAAAATGGCCGGACTTCCCTGTCGTCGCACCGTGGCAAAAAGCCAATGGCGCGCAACCTAACTCACCTGAGATCGGCGCGCCAGAGCCTTCCTTGAGAAACTTCCGACGGCCGGTAACACATTGATTTGACGTCTTTTTGCTGTCACAAAACGGTCATGTTGGCTTGCGATGATGCCGCTCAGGTGAACCTGAAAATCCTGCCCCAGACACCCTCCTCGCAGCGAGCCGCCATGAACCACAGCCTCGATATCAGCCATCGCGATCCGGACCTGTTTGGCTTGCTCTACGGCTTTCGTTTTCTGCCCGGTGAGCGCGGGCGAGAGCTCGATTCGGCGACGGCTTTGCGCTGTTTGCAGGATGACAGCGACAGCGGCGAATTTCTCTGGCTGCACTTAAATCTGGCCCATGCCGCATGCGAGCGCTGGATGAAAAGTCATCTGCAATTGCCCGAGGAGTTTTTCGAAGCGCTGCACGAAGGTTCGCGTTCGACGCGCATCGAGCACGTCGATTCGGCGCTGCTGGCGGTGGTCAACGATGTGGTGTTCAACCTCAGCAGCATGGTCTCCTCGGATGTGTCGACGCTGTGGGTCTGCGTGCGCAGCAAACTCATCGTCAGCGCGCGCCTGCAACCGCTGCACTCGGTGGACAAGTTGCGCTCGTCGGTGAAGGCCGGCGAATGCTTTCGCTCGCCCTCGGAACTGCTCGTGCATCTGCTGCGCGATCAGGGCGAAGTGCTGACGCAGATCGTGCGCAAGACCAGCCTGAGTGTCGATCAGGTCGAAGACGAATTGCTCTCCTCGCGCCTGTCGACCAACCGCGCCGAACTCGGTGCCAATCGCCGCGTGCTGGTGCGTCTGCAACGGCTGCTGGCGCTGGAGCCGGGTTCGCTGCTGCGCCTGCTCAATCGTCCGCCGCCGTGGTTGCAGAAGGAGGACGTCAAGGAGTTGCGCAAATCCACCGAGGAGTTTGCGCTGATCATCAACGACCTCACCGCCCTTGGCGAACGGATCAAACTGTTGCAGGAAGAAATCGCCGCCAACCTCAACGAGCAGAGCAACCGCACGCTGTTCACCCTGACGGTGGTAACGGTGCTGGCCTTGCCGATCAACATCATTGCCGGCTTTTTCGGGATGAATGTGGGGGGTGTACCGCTGTCCCAGGACCCGCACGGGTTTTGGGTGCTGGTGGCGTTAGTGGCGACATTCACGGTGATTGCCGGACGCTGGGCGTTTCGCAAGCGTGGGGATTATTGATTTCACATGCACCGAAGATTCCTGTGGGAGCGGGCTTGCTCGCGAAGGCGGTGTGTCAGGTGATACAGATG
>NZ_JBSICA010000027.1:0-70958 GCF_058245595.1 Pseudomonas sp. UF-293
TCAGGTCAGGCAGCATCGTTGCTGAATGTGCCTCCCTCTTCGTGAGCAAGCCCACTCCCACATTCAACTGGCGCCAGGCGCAAAATCTTCCAACACCACAGATTCCCCTGTGGGAGCGGGCTTGCTTGCGAAAGCGTCGGGTCGGGCAACATCACTGCTGATGTACGCTCCGTACAACGTCAATGTGCCCGATCCAGTCCCACCAGCAATGCGCTGTCGCGGCTGTAGATGTCTGGTGCGTAGCGTACATGCCCGGTGTTGTCGACTTGCGCCGTCCAGTAGGTCATCAGGATCGGTACCGGCGCCGATAAGCGAAATTCATGAGTGGTACCGCTTGCCAGCAACGTATCGGTGCGGGTCTTTTCCGCCGGAGACAGCAGCTGATCGCGCAGTTGCAGCGGGTGCTCGACGCGCACGCAGCCGGAGCTGAACGCCCGTGGGCCTTTGTCGAACAGCGCCTTGCTCGGCGTGTCGTGCAGGTACACCGAGAACGGATTGGGGAAGCGGATGACCATTTGCCCCAGCGGATTGCGCGGGCCGGCGTCCTGGCGCAGGAGGATGTTGCCGGGGTTGTCCCAATCGATATCGGCCGCTGCCAGAGGCTGACCATTGGCGTCGAGCACTTGCAGGTTCTGGCGACTGAGGAAGGTCTGGTCCTTGCGGATTTCCGGCAGCTTGTCTTCTTTCCAGATGGTCGGCGGCACGGTCCAGGTCGGGTTTAGTGTCAGGCGGGTGACGCGGGATTTGAGCAATGGGGTCTGGCGCTCGGCGCGGCCGACCTGGGTGCGGGTCTGCCACACCGGCTGACCGCCCTGATACAGCGTCAACTCAGCGGCCGCAACGTTGACTACCAGGCCGCTGGGCTCCATGTCCTGGGCCATCCAGCGGAAACGTTCGAGATTGACGCGCAACTGATCGCGGCGGGTCAGCGGGCTGATGTTCAGCTCAGCAATGGTGCCTGGGCCGACCACACCGTCAGCCTGTAACGAATGAGTGGCCTGAAAATGCTTCACTGCCTCCACCAACACGTCATCGTAAGCGTTGTCCGGCGTCACCAGCGCATGTGCCAGATAGCCTTCGCTGTACAACCGTCGGGCCAGTTCCGGCACGCGCGCATCTTCCATCGCCGGGCGCAGCAACGGGCCGTTGCCCACCGGCTGCCATTGCGGCAAGGCTTGCAAGCGTTGCGCAGCATACAACTGACGCAGGCTTTGATATTGCGGCAGATGCGGACGCGCCAGGTCGAACGCTGCAGCAATATCGTTCATACCCGGCACGGCAATGCTGAGCAATTGCGCCTGACGGTCGGTCGGCGGGCCGTCGACACGCCACAGCGGTTCGAAATGCGATTGCAACAGACGGCCGTAATGCAGATCCTGCAAGACCTGCAGGTAGTTGCGACTGATGTCGATGTCGGCGCACAACTCGCCGTCCTGCGGCGATGTCGTCGCGACCGCGTAGCGACTCGGGTTCAGTCCATCGTCGGCCAACAGTTGCAATTGCGCGCGCAAGGCCGGTAAGCGTGCCGACTCACTCGCCCACACCGGCATCCAGTCCTGCTGTTCATAGAACGCCTGCAATTGGCTCAAGGCCGGGCCGTTGAGGCGCGCGGCAATCGGCGGGCACGACTGCGCCAGGCTGATCAAAACCGCCTGCAACGGGCTGCGCGGCTCGACCGGCAATTGCGTTTCAGGCGTAGCCAGGGTTTCGAGCGGGGGCAGCGGCTCATCGGCGCAAGCGACAAACGGCGCAGCGAGCAAACAAATGCTCAAGTAGCATGCGTACTTTTTGAACAACTGCTTTACTCCAATCCATGGCCGTCCAGATGACGGTCAACCTTACATCAGGTGCGCTGAACAGTCAGGCTCGAACCGCGAGCCTGCGGGTATTGACTGGGAGTCAGGAGCCAAAGTGCCGTTTATGTAGCAAGTTGAGGACACTTTATAAAATGTTGACGTTTTTGCGCCGACTTCTGTTGAGCACCGCGACCCTTGTCGCCGTGACCAGCCCAGTATTTGCCGCCGGCAAGCCATCGCCGGTTCTCTACAACAGCCTCGCCCACGCCGCGCCGGAACTCAATCCCCAAGCGCTCAAAGGTGCATTGAACGCCATGCAATGCGCGGTCAACAACGGCGCGAAACCCTCGCGGCATCTGGCGATCATCGATTATTCGCAACCGTCCACCGAGCGCCGCCTGTGGATCTTCGACTTGACTAAAAAGAAGCTGGTGCTGCGCGATCTGGTCGCCCACGGCTCCAACTCCGGGGAGAACTTCGCCACGCAGTTTTCCAATCGCGAAGGCAGTTATCAGTCCAGCCTCGGCCTGTTCCGCACTCAGGAAAGCTATGAAGGTACCCACGGCTATTCGCTGCGCATGGATGGGCTGGAACCCGGCTTCAATGATCTGGCCCGCGATCGCGCGATCGTGATTCATGCTGCCAGTTACGTGAACCCGCTGTGGAGCAAGCGTCAGGGGCGTATCGGCCGCAGTCAGGGTTGCCCCGCCGTGCGGCCGCAGATCGCCAAACAGGTGATCGATCGCCTGAAGAACGGCCAGTTCATGTTTTCCTGGTATCCGGATCAGCGCTGGCTGCAAAAGTCGCCGTACCTGAACTGCCAGCCGCAGCAGGTGGCGAGCATTCTCAACACCCACGCCAGTTAACGCGCGTCGCCCCCGGCGGGTTTGTAGAACAGGAACCTGCCGGTCTGCGCCGTGTTGCGATAGGCCTTGGCCCAGCTCGGGTGCACGCCGCGATCGTGGAAATACAAGGCGCCGCGCGTGCGGTCCTTGAGCTGGCGGTTCAACGCCTTGCCAGCGATTTCCTTGGCCAGCGTGTATTCGGCGTCTTCCTTGACCTGATCCGGCTTGCCATCGCACCACCAGGAAAACTGGCAATTGCCGCTTTCCGAACCCTGCTTGACCACTGCGCAGACTGTGTCGGGAAAGCCTTCATGGCCAAGACGATTCATCACCACGCTGGCGACGGCTTCCATTTCCGGGGTGTCCTTGCCTTTGGCTTCCCAGTAGATGCTGCGCGCCAGACAGGTCAGCGGATCGTCCAGCGGCGCGGCGCCGGCCGGGTCCACCGCCTGCGCTTCGGTCGGGGTGATGGCTTCGGATTTAGGTGCCGGTGCGGCGCTGACTTTATCCGCCGCTTTCTCTTCGAGCACCTCGGCTTTCTGTTCGGCCTTCACCTCGATCGGCGCCTGCGCGCCGGCCCATGCTGCACCGGTTAAAACGATACACAACAAACCGCCCACCCAGCCTTTCAATCCCATGTCGGTTCTTCCGTCAGCGCCCGTGCGGGGCAAGATGTTACGTCGGGGAGACGCCCGGTTTGCGGGGTCTTCGCAGAGTGTAGCGAGCAAATGCGCGGGCACACCAGCGGAGAAAAAATTCCGCCGCAAAGAAAAAGACATTCACCCACCGGGGGCCTTTCGCGCATCATGGGCGCATTCAGCTCAAGGGAGATTTCCATGCGCTTCATGCCGTCCGTTTTGCGTTGTGCCGCATTGTCGCTGGGCGTGTTTTTCGCCACCTCGGCGCTGGCCGCCGATGAACTGCAATTGATCGAGTCGATCAACAGCTATCGCAGCCAGCCGCAGCGTTGCGGCACGCAGGCGTCGAACGAGTTGCCACCGCTGTCGGCCGATCCACGGCTGCGACTGCCTGCCAGCGGCGCGGTCGATTTGCAGCAGGCCATGACCAGCGCCCACTACCCGATGGTCAACGTGCAGGCGATTACCCTCAACGGCCCGCGCGATGCGGCGTCTGCAATGAAGGCGATTCAGGAAAGCTTCTGTCAGGTGGTGCTCGACCCGCAGTTTGTCGATATCGGCGTCAACCGCGTTGACCGCGACTGGCGCATCGTCCTCGCGCGGCCGTTGCTGACGGCGAAACTCGGCGATGCGCAAAGCGAAGGGCAAAAGCTGCTGGCGCAACTCAATACCGCGCGCAGTCAGGCCCGTCAGTGCGGCGGCCAGGCCTTCGCGGCGGCAGCACCGCTGGCCTGGAACGCCACGCTGGGCACCGTTGCCCAGGATCACAGCCGCGACATGGCCAACAACAATTACCTCGACCACAAGGACCGCGACGGCCGCACGCCGGGCGACCGCGCCGAGCTGTCCGGTTACAGTGGGCAACTGGTCGGTGAAAACATCGCCGCCGGGCAAGACACCGTCGGCAAGGTCGTCGACGGCTGGCTCGCCAGCCCCGGGCATTGCGCCAATCTGATGAACCCGCAATACCAGGAACTGGGCGCCGCCTATGCGACCGATCCGAAAAGCAACGCCGGTATTTACTGGACGGCAATGTTTGGCGCACCGTAAGGCATCATCGACGCCGTCAATCACTCGGTCAGCCAGAGTGATTGGACGGCGTGGCGAGCGCAGCCTACCCTGCGCGATCTGCGCCCCCTGACGGCGTTCCACATCCACGAGGCGAGCCCATGACACAGCGTGAATTGATCGATGGTCACAACCGCCGCGTGGATTATCTGCGCCTGTCGGTCACCGACCGCTGTGATTTTCGCTGTGTCTATTGCATGGCCGAGGACATGCAGTTCCTGCCGCGCCAGCAGATCCTCACCCTCGAAGAACTGTTTCAGGTGGCGCAAAGCTTCGTTGCCCTCGGCACGCGCAAGATCCGCCTCACGGGTGGCGAGCCGCTGATTCGGCCTGGTGTCGTGCAACTTTGCGAACAGATCGCCGCCCTGCCAGGCCTGCGCGAACTGTGCCTGACCACCAACGGCTCACAATTGGGCCGACTGGCCAAGCCGCTGTTCGACGCCGGGGTCAAACGCCTGAACATCAGCCTCGACAGCCTCGATCCGCAGCGCTTCAAAGAGCTGACCCGCACCGGCGATCTGGCGCAGGTCATCGAGGGCATCGATGCCGCCCGCGCCGCCGGGTTCACCCGCACCAAACTCAATTGCGTGGTGATGCAAGGGCGCAACGACCACGAGATCAATGATCTGGTCAGTTTCGCCATCGAGCGTAATCTCGATATTTCCTTCATCGAAGAGATGCCGCTGGGCGCGATCGCCGAACACAGCCGCGCCGAATCCTTCTACTCCAGCGCGCAAGTGCGCGAACGCATTGCCGAACGTTTTACCCTGATCGACTCGACCGAATCGACGCAAGGGCCGTCGCGCTACTGGCGCGTGGCCGAAGCACCGAACATTCGCCTGGGCTTCATTTCGCCGCACAGCCACAACTTCTGCGGCACCTGCAATCGCGTGCGCCTGACCGTCGAAGGTCGTCTGCTGCTGTGTTTGGGCAACGAGCATTCGATGGACCTCAAAGCCGTCTTGCGCGCCCATCCGGGCCATCCGGAGCGCCTCGAAAACGCGATCATCGAGGCAATGAAACTCAAGCCGTATCGACACAACTTCGAAGTCAACGACGATGTACAAGTGGTGCGCTTCATGAACATGACCGGCGGCTGATTCGCCGCGCAACCGGGACCGCGAGATGATCGTCAGACCGAGACCCAATCAGTTCGCTGTGCTGTTCACCCTCCGAGGCTCGATCGCCAAACGCATCGCCGTGCGCACTTTGATGCTGACCCTGCTGGCGGCGGCGATTGTGCTGATCGAACTCGTTGTGCCGAGCTACTTCGCCAAGATCAACGCGACACCGTTCACCCTGCTGGGCCTGTCGCTGTCGATTTTCCTCAGCTTTCGCAACAACGCCTGTTACGACCGTTGGTACGAGGGCCGCAAGGCCTGGGGCGAGGTGCTGCTGCGGGTGCGCGCGGTGATGCGCGAAACCCAAGGCCTCGATGACACCCGCCTGCGTGGGCAACTGTTGCGCAACCTGTGCGGTTTCGCCCATGCGTTGAATGCGCGGCTGCGTGGAGACAGTGAGGCGCAGGCCAGTGCCGACTGGGTCAGCCCGCCGATCGATGGGGCTGCGCCGGATCACTGCGGACAGATCATTCATCAGGTCGGGCGCCAGTGTTCCGAGCTGGAAACGGTCGGTGCACTGTCGCCTTGGCGGTATCAATTGTTGGCCAATCATCTGACCTGCCTGAGTCAGGCCCAGGCCGTGTGTGACCGGATCAAGAACACGCCACTGCCCTTCCCTTACACCCTGCTGCTGCACCGCACCATCTACCTGTTCTGCCTGCTGCTGCCCTTCGCCATGGCGCAATCGCTGGGTTGGTTGACGCCGCTGTTCACGGCTATTGTCAGCTACACCTTCTTCGGCTTCGACGCGATTGCCGATGAACTCGAAGACCCGTTCGGGCGCGATGAAAACGATCTGCCGACCGATGCCCTGGTGCGCACCCTGGAGCGCGACGTGCTGCACGAACTGGGCGTCTTGCCGTTGCCGCCCGCACCGGAACCGGACGATTACGTGCTGCGCTGAACGACACAACGGCAAGCAACGAAAGGCGCGGCGTGTTCACTCTGGACCGAAGTGCGGCCAGTCGCGAGCAGGCTCGCTCCCACAGTTGAAATGCACTCTCTTGTGGGAGCGAGCCTGCGCGCGAAAAAGGCAACTCGGTCAATCAGCCCAAACGCCGGTAAGCGCCACCGACGAATCTCCCATTTACACGCGCGCGAATTCCCCCTTACTATCCGGGCACACCGGTCGCCAGGTTCGCCCTGCTACCGACGCTTTCCGCCAACGGAAACACGCGTTATGAGTACGTCACCACAACAACCGCAAAGGTTGCACGTCTCTGCTGTACGCACCCACTGCAAACGGGGCTGCGTATGAACCGCATCGTCAATCTGCCCATGGCCCTGCGCCGTTCCAAGCTGCGTCACTCCGCACGCCCGCCGGATATCGCCGTTCCTGCCTGATCGCGTGAGCTTGATACCCGCGACAGTCAATTTCCCTATTTCCTGATATCCCTGCCGGGACACTTACGCCTTTTTGTCGCGTCGTGTCCGGCCGAATCTGCGCGCCTGTGCGGCGCCACCGTGAGTGATTTGCCATGAAATTCGCAGCCATCGAAGACGCACGCCTGTTCCTCGAACAGAACCCCGATATCGACATGATCGAGTTGTTCATCCTCGACGCCAACGGCGTGCCGCGCGGCAAGCTGTTGCACCGTGAAGAGCTGTTGGCCGTGTACGAAAGCGGCCGGCCTTTGCCTAGCACGATTCTCGGTTTGACCGTGCAAGGCGAGGACGTCGAGAACTCCGGGCTGGTGTGGGACGTCGGCGACATCGACTGCCGCGCCTATCCGCTGCAAGGCAGTCTGGTGCGCCTGCCGTGGCGGCAGATTCCGACCGCCGCCGTGCAGGTCAGCATGCACCCGACACAGGGCCTGCCGGCGAGCATCGCTGACCCTCGGCACCTGCTGATCAAGGTGATCGACGGGCTCAAGGCCGAGGGGTATCACCCGATCATGGCCTGCGAGCTGGAGTTCTATCTGCTCGACGCCAAACGCGATCACAACGGCCGCCCGCAACCGGCGCTGGACACCGACGGCGGGCGACCGCGGCACACGCAAGTCTACGGTTTGCGCGAGCTGGAGCAGATCGAGCCATTCCTCGCCGACCTCTACAGCGCTTGCAAACTGCACGGCATTCCGGCGCGTACGGCGATTTCCGAATACGCCCCCGGGCAAGTGGAAATCACCCTCGAACACGGCGATGCGCTGGAGGCGATGGATCAAGCGGTGCGCTACAAACGTCTGGTCAAAGGCGTAGCGCACAAGCACGGCATGCAGGCGACGTTCATGGCCAAGCCGTTCGATGATCTGGCCGGCACCGGCATGCACATGCACGTCAGCCTCGCCGACGCCGAGGGGCGTAATTTGTTCGCCTCTGAAGACCCGGCCGGCACACCGCTGTTGCGCACGGCGATCGGCGGCATGCTCGCATCTCTTCTGGATTCGCTGTTGCTGTTCTGCCCCAACGCCAACTCCTACCGGCGCTTTCAGGCCAACAGCTACGCACCACTGGCGCCGACCTGGGGCGTCGACAACCGCACCGTCAGCCTGCGCGTGCCCGGCGGCCCGGCGCCTACGCGGCACATAGAACACCGCATCTGTGGCGCCGACGCCAACCCCTATCTGGCGGCGGCAGCGATCCTTGCCGGCATTCATCGCGGCATTCGTGAAGAGCTGGATCCGGGCGCGCCGGTCGAGGGCAATGGTTACGCTCAGGCAAAAGAATTGTTGCCGACCGATTGGCTGACCTCGTTGCAGGCGCTGGAAAACTCCCAGTGGGCGCGGGAGGCGTTGGGCCAGGAATTCCTTGGGGTGTATCTGGCGGTGAAGCGTGCCGAGTATCGGCAGTTCATGGCGCAAGTGGGTGAGCAGGATTGGCGGTGGTATCTGACCGAGGCCTAACGATCCGACACCGAACCTGTGGGAGCGAGCCTGCTCGCGAAGGCGTCATCACATTCAACATTTTGGGTGACTGACACACCGCTTTCGCGAGCAGGCTCGCTCCCACAGGGAATGCACTTCGAACCCAGAATTTTTTGTGGACCCCGACATGACCATTCGCTGCAATTCCTACTACACCGCCACCCTCAACCAGGACACCGACTACCCGACCCTGCAAGGCCGGCATAAGGTCGATGTGGTAATCATCGGCGGCGGTTTCACTGGCGTCGCCACTGCCGTCGAACTGGCGGAAAAAGGCCTGAAAGTCGCCATCGTCGAAAGCCACAAGATCGGCTGGGGCGCGACCGGGCGCAATGGCGGGCAAGTCACCGGCAGCCTCTCCGGCGACGGCGCAATGCGCAAGCAGATGCGCGCGAAGCTTGGCGATGACGTGGACGATTTCATCTGGCACCTGCGCTGGCGCGGGCACGAAATCATCCGCCAGCGCGTCGAGAAATACGCGATCCAGTGCGACCTCAAACACGGCCATTTGCACGCAGCGTACAAGCCGAGCCACATGGTCGATCTGCGCAAGGATTATGACGAAGCCGTGCGTCGCGGATTGGCCGATGAAGTGAGCCTGCTCGACCGCAGCCAGGTCAGCGATCTGCTGCAAAGCGAGCTCTACCACGGCGCAATCAAGAACACCCGCAACATGCACCTGCACCCGCTCAACCTGTGCATTGGCGAAGCGCGCGCAGCCGAAAGCCTGGGCGCGCTGATCTTCGAGAACAGTGAGGTGCTGGAGATCATTCACGGCGACAACCCTGGCGTGCGCACCGCTCACGGCCAGATCAACGCCAGTCAGGTGATGCTCGCCGGCGACGTCTATCACAAGCTCGAACCGGGTCAGCTCAAGGGCAAGATTTTCCCGGCCATGGGCGGCATCGTCACCACCGCGCCGCTGGGTGATCTGGCGAAACAGATCAACCCCGAAGACCTCGCCGTGTACGACTGCCGCTTCGTCCTCGATTACTACCGGCTCACCGCCGACGGCCGTTTGCTGTTCGGCGGCGGCGCCAACTACAGCGGCAAGGATTCGCGCGACATCGCTGCGGAACTGCGCCCTTGTATCGAGCGCACGTTCCCGGCGCTAAAAGGCGTGCCGATCGATTACCAGTGGAGCTGCGCAATGGGCATCGTCATCAACCGCATTCCGCAACTGGGCAAGCTCTCGGACAACGTCTGGTATTGCCAGGGCTACTCGGGACACGGCATCGCCACCACGCACATCATGGGCGAAATCATGAGCCGGGCAATCACCGGGCAGCTGGAGCAGTTCGACACCTTCGCCGCGTGCCAGCACATCCGCGTGCCGATGGGCGACCTGCTGGGCAACCCGTTGCTGGCGGCGGGGATGTGGTATTACCAGATGCTTGAGCGGTTGCGCTGATCCATTACCTGTAGGAGCTGCCGAAGGCTGCGATCTTTTGATCCTGCTTTTAAAAAGCAAAATCAAAAGATCGCAGCCTTCGGCAGCTCCTACAAAGTCATTTATTCACTGCAGATCCCCTGTGGGAGTGAGCCTGCTCGCGAAGAGGCCCTCAAACCCCACACAAAATTCAATCCGGCAACTGCTCCACCACAATCCCCAGCCGCCAATAATCCTCGACATTCGCCCCCGGATGCCGCTCGGTAATCAACATATGCAGGCGCGTACACGGCGCCACCACAAACGGCTCCACCGCGCCCAACTTGTCTGCCGTAGTCACTGCAATCACCTGCGCTGCACTGTCGAGCATCGCCTGTTTGATCGGCACTTCATCGAAATGCAGCGAGGTGATGCCGACCTCGGGATGAATCGCACACACCCCGGTAATCGCCAGATCCGCCTTGATCCCCGCCAGCAGCCGCAGCGCTTCCTGACCGCTCGCCGACATCGAATGCGGATTCAACTCCCCTCCCGCCAGAATCACTTTCACGCCCTTGTATTCCGACAGGGCAATCGCCGTCAGCGGTGAGGCGGTCACGGCAGTGATGCGGATGTCGGCGGGTAATGCGCGTGCCACCTGCAACGTGGTCGAGCCGGAATCGAACAGCACAATCTGCCCGTCCTCGATATGCTGCGCCGCCACTTGCGCCAGACGGACCTTGACCTCATCGGTCTCATCCAGGCGGGTGAAGTAATCCTTGCCGGAATCCTTCGGTCGCGGCAGCGCCCCGCCATGCACGCGCTGCACCAGCCCGGCACTGTCCAGTTCGGCGAGGTCGCGGCGGATAGTGTCCTCGGACACCGCGAAATGCTGGCTCAACTCAGAGGCCATGACCTTGCCGTCGCGTTCGAGGAGCAAAAGGATTTTCTGCCGACGCAAGGATGGAAGTTCAGCGATGGAATGATCGTGCATGGTTCTGCCTGTTTGTGCTTGTAGTTGCAGGTTTCAGCGACACTAGCGAAAGTCTCCGGCAAATACAAACGCAGCGGCTATCAATGCTTTCGATCATTGGAATCAACACGGCGAATTTTTTCTTTGCGTGGCGCGTGTTCACAATGGCGCCACTCTCAAAAGCTCAGGATGAACAGCCCATGAATCTCAACTTCGCCTTCGCCTGCATGATTGTCGTATCGTTCGCAATTGCCTTGGGCCACGCCTGACCTGCACCAACAACGCCGGGGCAAAATGCAGCAATACCATCCGGCTTAAGTGATGCGTCAGGATAAACACCACATTCAGCCCGCCGCCAAACGCGACAATCGCAATCGTCTCGATCGCGCCCGGCATATATGCCAGCCACAGCGACAGCGGATCACTGCCCAGCCAGCGCGCAGCCACCTCGGCAAATGCCGCTGCAACGACGACCATCAAACCGACCGAAACCAAAGCGGTGCGCCCATGTCGCGCCAACTCTGCAATGCCGAGCCCCTGAAACCGCGAGCCGATGCGCACGCCGAGAACCAGTGCGGCCAGGTTCAGGTTCCACTGCGGCATATGAAAGCCATGCAGCCATCCCGATTTCACGAACGTCGCGGTGATGAGGATTGCGGTGAGCATAAACGGCGCCGGGACGCCGATCATCAGCAGCAAGCGTCCGAGCAACACGCTCAAAGCGATCACTGAACATGCGGTCAGCGCCATGCCTGTGGTCAATGGGTCGCTGGCGACCTCGTTCACCGCTGCTTGCCCGGGAATCAGCAAACTCACCAGCACGGTGATCAACAGCAGCCGCATCAGATGCACGATGATGACTTTGCTCGAAGCCTTCTCCGATTCAAGCAAATCGAACACCGCCGCCAATGCGCCGGGATACACCGCCAGCAGTGCATCAGTGCGATTCCATCCGGCACCGCGTGTGAGCCACCATCCGGCGAGTGCAATTTGTACCGTCAGGCAGATCAGCAACACGCCAAGGCTGGGCACCATTGTTGCGGCCGTTTGGCTGTCCCATGCTTCGAACATAAGGCCGGTGGCGATGCCCAGCGTGACCTGAATGTAGCCCAAGCCATAAGGGGTTGCCGGGGCGATGCCGGTTTTGCTGGCGAAAAACGCGGTCACCACAATCGAGCCCAGCAGCAAGCCGTGAGGCACGCCTTCAAACTGCAACAACGCACCGAGAGCGGCGGCTATCAACAAGCACACAATGGATTTCATCGTTCGCCTTCCTGGCTATTTATCTGACAGACCACCATCCCTTGGTAGGAGCTGCCGAAGGCTGCGATCTTTTGATCTTGATCTTCAAAAACAAAATCAAAAGATCGCAGCCTTCGGCAGCTCCTACAGGGGGATTTGCATTCCTATGCGCGAAGGCGTGCAATCGCCCGCCGATATTTCTCGATCCGCTCCAGATCCTCCCAACTCGGCGAGGCGATCCGCGAGATATCGCTGTTCTCTTCCAGATCCGCCAGCTTCACCACTCGCCCGATCGGGTTTTGCGCGGCGCGGTCGACAAAATCCTCATAGGACTCACCGGGCAATTTGGTCACCGCCGCAATCGCCGCCAGCACCTCTTCGCTGAAACCTTCCGCGCGCAAGTCATCCAGACTCACCCCGCAATCCTCGACCACATCGTGCAGCACAGCGACGATGCGTTCTTCCAGCGTGCTCATGCGCAGCATGACTTTCAGCGGATGCAGAATGTACGGCGCCCCGCCCTTGTCCACCTGCCCGGTGTGGGCCGTGGCGGCAATGGCGATAGCGCGTTCGAGGGTTTGGGCCATGGGAATCGAATCCTGCGCTGAATGTTTCTGATTGTTGCGCAGTGTACGCGAAGATCGCGCAGCGCAAAGCGATTGAACCTTGCCCGCCCTCGCCGCCTCGAAACCAGACAAGCGCCAAATCACCGATCAGACGCGGCGCCATTGGAGAGGAATTGCCGATGAAAACCCGACTGCTGCTCTTGATCGCCACGTTCGCCATCATCCCCACCTGCGTCATGGCTGAAGGCTGCGACGTCCAGACCCGCTCCTCCAGCGCCGCAGTGCCGGCGGTGGAAACCCACAGCTGCTACGAATACGAAGGCATGCCCGTGGACTCCATCAACTGGTCCTGCAGCAACGAAAGCAAGGACACCCTCAACGCCACCAAGAAGAAAGTCGAACGCTGCGACGACCACTACCAAGCCACCTGCACCGCCCGCCTCACCCAGGAATCGCTGGCCAACCCGCACTCGACCAGCAAAGACAAAAGCGCCAAACCGCTGAACATGCCCGACGGCGCCAAAGTCACGACGTATTACTACGACGGTGAGCATCTGGCACAGGCGAAGATTGATTGTGAAAACAGCGGCGGGAACTGGAAGGCTAAATAGCCTCGGTTATCAAGGATTGCCTGATAGAGAGCCCGGCTTGATGCCGGGCTTGCTGTATCTGCAAACAGCTTCAACCTTCACCAGCACCGCTGCTGGTGCCGCTGTCATTCGATTGCTTCGAACCACTCGGTTTGGAACCCGAAGGTGTAGAGCCGTCGTTGTTGGTGGTGTTGCCCTGTGTGCCTTTGGGCACAGTGGCACCGTTGGAATGAATGTCCTCCGGCGCACTCGGGTTGGTTTGGCTGTTGCCGTCGTTAGCGGTCGGTGCCGGGGTGTCGCTGGCGGCTGTTGCGTAAAGCGAAGTGGCGGATAACAGCGTGGCCAAGGTCAGTGCTGCGAGGTTGTATTTGCGCATGTTGGCGGTTCCTTTGCGGGGTAAGGTATGCATTGGAATAACGCGAGCGGCGAAAATGCGGAGGGGCTGACGAATGGCAAAAATAAATCAGCCCTTCACCTCGCAAGAGAAATCGGGTCATGAAAAATCACTATCTGATATGCAGAAAAATGCCCGGCTGGAAAACCGGGCATTTTAGTGCGAGGGAGCCATCAACCACCGCCGCTACCCCCACTGCTGCTACCGGATGGTTGACCCGCAGGGGTAGGTTTGGAGGCAGAAGGCACCGGCCCATTGTCGGTCTTGCCACCATCACCACCTGGGGGCAGCGAATCGGCATCCGGGTCGGCATTGGTGGCTGGAGACGCCGGCTCACGAGTCTGGCTGGTACCGTCGCTCGCCTTCGGGGTCGACGTTTCGCCAGCGGCGAGCGCGTACGGCGCACTGCCGAACAGCAACGCCGCGAGGGTGATCACTGCAATTTTCTGGTTCAGCATGGTGGCTCTTCCGTTGCGTGGGGAGTTACACCATTGGAAGAAGCTGTGGGGCGAACGTGCGATGTGTCGGACGAGTGGTTATTGCCTGAAGACATCGCAAAATGTCGACATCCGAATGCTTCGCATGACAACGCCCCAGGCAGCCTGGGAGGGCCTGCAAATCAACCTCGGTAAACCTATGCGAAACGCCTGCCCTTCAAAAATTCGCCGGCGTATTCGCACTGATTATCTCAGCCTCATCCGCGCCGATATTGCGGAATTTATGCGGCAACGTCGTCGGAAAGTAATACCCATCCCCCGCACTCAGCACACTCACCTGCCCGTCCACGGTCAATTCCACCGTGCCGCGCGTGACCAAACCGCACTCTTCGCCTTCGGCATGCACGATCGGTTCTTCGCCGGAGCTGGCGCCGGGGGCGTATTGTTCGCGGAGCAGGCGCATCTGGCGGCTGGGGACGGAGGCGCCGATGAGCAGCAGGCGCAGGCCGTGGCGGCCGAGGTCGGGTTGTTCGTTGGCGCGGAATACGTATTGGTGTTCGCGCGGGGGCTGGTCGAAGGTGAAGAAGTCGGCCAGGGACATCGGTATGCCTTCGAGCAGCTTTTTCAGCGAGCTGACGGAGGGGCTGACGCGGTTCTGTTCGATCAGCGAGATGGTCGCGTTGGTCACGCCGCTACGCCGGGCGAGCTCGCGCTGGGAGAGTTTGTAGCTTTCGCGTACTAGTTTGAGTCGAGAACCCGTATCCATGACTGCCTTATGTAAAAGGGGCGATGGGGGTGGGTGGCGGGTGACGCGCAGGTCGCGCGGATCACGTTGCTCCCGTGTCCCGGAACCGTGAAAGGCGGCTATTAAATCACGTTTGCCGGCGTTGCTCAGCAGGTTCGATGGATGGCGGGACGAAACTCTATCTTGCCTTGGCAATACAGCCAATGTGGGAGCGGGCTTGCTCGCGAAAGCGTCGGGTCAGGCAACATCGTTGCTGACCGTACCGCCGCCTTCGTGAGCAAGCCCACTCCCACATTTAACTGGCGCCAGGCGCAAAATCTTCCAACACCATCAATCCCCCTGTGGGAGCGGGCTTGCTCGCGAAAGCGGTGTGTCAGGCGACACCAATGTTGGCTGATATGGCCCCTTCGCGAGCAAGCCCGCTCCCACCGTTTGATGTCTGGGGTTTCAGCTGCATTGATGACAGGCCCCTCAACCTGTTGCCCTCAGGTATGTCAGGAAAACCGGCGGGGGTTTGGGCCGCCGCCGGGAGGTAAATCAGATGCCGAAACGGTCGCGCAGGGAGTAGTAGACGGCGCCAAGCGCGGTGAGCGGTGCAGAGAAGGTGCGGCCGCCGAGCATTGGCATGTGCGGCAGCGAGGCGAAGGCGTTGAAGCGTTCGGCGTCGCCGCGGATCATTTCCGAGATCAGTTTGCCGGCCAGGTGCGAGCAAGTGACGCCGTGGCCGCTGTAGCCCTGCATGTAGTAGGCGTTCTTTTCGATGCGGCCGAATTGCGGCATGCGCGACATGGTCAGCAGGAAATTGCCGGTCCAGCGGTAGTCGATCTTCACGTCCTTGAGCTGCGGGAAGGTCTTGAGGATCTTCGGCCGGATCAGTTGTTCGATATCGTCCGGCTCCCGCGCGCCGTAGACCACGCCACCACCGTAGAGCAGGCGGTTGTCAGCGGTGAGGCGGTAGTAATCCAGCAGGTAGTTGCAGTCTTCCACGCAATAGTTGTTGGTGATCAGGCTGCGTGCCTGCTGCTCGGTCAGCGGTTCGGTGACGACGATCTGCGAGCCGCACGGCATGCTTTTCGCGGTGACACGGTTGTCGAGGCCCTGCGGCAGATAAGCGTTGCCGGCGATCAGCAGGTATTTGGCGCGGATCAGACCTTTGGCGGTGCGCACGGTGATCGGCTCGCCGTAGGTGATTTCCACCGCCGCCGATTGCTCGTAGATCTTGCCACCCAAACGCACGATGGCGGCGGCTTCGCCCAAGGCCAGATTCAACGGATGGACGTGGCCGCCCTGCATGTCCAGCAAACCGCCAACGTAAGCATCGGAACCGACTTCACGACGGATGTCCGCCGCGTCGAGCATCTTCAGATTGCGGTTGCCGTAACGTTCCCAGCCACGCTTCTGCTCAGCCAGACCGTTGAGTTGTTTCTTGTTCATCGCCGCAAAAATACCGCCCGGGCGGTAGTCGCACTTGATGTCGTAATCCTGGATGCGCGAACGAATGATGTCGGCGCCTTCGAAGATCATGCTGCCGAGGATTTCTGCAGTCTTGTCGCCGTAGCGCTCTTCGATGACATCAACGTCGCGGCTGTAGGAGTTGACCAGTTGACCGCCATTGCGCCCGCTGGCGCCGTAGCCGACTTTTGCCGCTTCCAGCACGGTGACTTTATAGCCGGCTTCGCTGAGAAACAGCGCCGAGGACAGACCGGTGTAGCCGGCACCGATGATGCAGACGTCGCAGTCGAGCGCTTCTTCGAGAATCGGGAAGTCGATGACTTCGTTGCGGGTGGCGGCGTAGTAGCTGTTTACGTGTTGCTGTTTCATAGGTTTCTCCGAGGGCCGCCAACCAGGGGCGACCGCCGCTGTAAAAGAATCAGAGCTTGATCCAGGTCGCTTTCAGTTCGGTGTACTTGTCGAACGCGTGCAGCGATTTGTCGCGCCCGTTGCCAGACTGTTTGAAGCCGCCGAACGGCGCGGTCATGTCGCCGCCGTCGTACTGGTTGACCCAGACGCTGCCGGCGCGCAGGCCGCGGGCGAAGGTGTGCGCCTTGCTCAGGTTGCTGGTCCACACCCCGGCGGCGAGGCCGAAGATGCTGTCGTTGGCGATCTGCAGAGCTTCTTCGGCAGTGTCGAAGGTGATCAGCGACAGCACCGGGCCGAAGATTTCTTCCCTGGCGATGGTCATCGCGTTGGTCACGCCGTCGAAAATCGCTGGCTGCACGTAAAGGCCGCCGGTTTCTTCGAGGGTGCGTTGGCCGCCGGCAATCAGCTCGGCGCCCTGCTCGCGGCCGATGCTGATGTAGCGCAGCACGTTATCGAGCTGACGCTGGTCGACCACGGCGCCGACGGTGGTCGCCGGATCCAGTGCATGCCCCGGTTTCCAGGCTTGCAAGGCTTCCACCAGCAGCGGAATGAATTGCTCGCGAATCGAGCGCTCGACCAGCAGGCGCGAACCGGCGGTGCAGACTTCGCCCTGGTTGAAGGCGATGGCACTGGCCGCCGCTTGAGCGGCCGCACGCAGATCCGGTGCGTCGGCGAACACCACGTTCGGGCTCTTGCCGCCGGCCTCGAGCCAGACGCGTTTCATGTTGCTTTGGCCCGCGTAAATCATCAGTTGCTTGGCGATCGCCGTGGAGCCGGTGAAGGCCAGCACATCGACGTCCATGTGCAGCGCCAGCGCCTTGCCGACGGTATGACCGAAGCCCGGCAGCACATTGAACACGCCTTTGGGAATACCCGCCTCCAGCGCCAGTTGCGCGATGCGGATGGCGGTCAGTGGCGATTTTTCCGAAGGCTTGAGGATGAACGAGTTACCCGCCGCCAGCGCTGGTGCGAACTTCCAGCTGGCCATGATCAGCGGGAAATTCCACGGCACGATCGCCGCGACTACACCGGAGGGCTCGCGGGTGACGAGGCCAAGTTGATCGTGCGGGGTGGCAGCGACTTCGTCGTAAATCTTGTCGATGGCCTCGGCGCTCCAGCGGATCGCGTTGGCGGTCGCCGGGATGTCGATGCTCATCGAATCACTGATCGGCTTGCCCATGTCGAGGGTTTCCAGCAGCGCCAGTTCTTCCTGGTGTCGCAGGATCAGATCGGCGAAGCGGATCAGCACGCGCTTGCGCTCGGCCGGGGCTTTTTTCGCCCAGATGCCGGAGTTGAAGGACTGGCGCGCGGCTTCGACGGCAAGGTTGGCGTCGGCTTCATCGGTGCTGGCGACAGCGGCGAGAAAGCGGCCATCGACCGGGCTCAGACATTCGAAAGTGTCGCCGCTGATCGCCGGGCGATATTCACCGTTGATGAAGGCGCGGGATTCGATGGACAGGGACTGGAAGCGCTGTTCCCAGTCGTTGCGGGTTGTGGTCATTGTTTTGGGCTCGACAAGGGGGTGGTGAGCAGCGGACGAACGCCGCTGTTCAAAATCTGCTAACCCGATCCCCTGTAGGAGCTGCCGAAGGCTGCGATCTTTTGCCTTTGATTTTTTTAAAAGCAAGATCAAAAGATCGCAGCCTTCGGCAGCTCCTACAGGGTTACGGCGGTGGGTCAACCGTCAGACCGTATGCAGATACCAGTTGTACTCAAGGTCAGAAATCGAGTTCTCGAACTCGGCCAGTTCGCTTTCCTTGCAGGCGACGAACACGTCGATGTACATCGGGTCGATGTAGCGCGCCATGACTTCGCTGTCGTCAAGTTCGCGCAGGGCGTCGCGCAGATTATTCGGCAGGCTCTGCTCGTTCTGCTCGTAGCTGTTGCCTTCGACCGGCGCGCCGGGCTCGATCTGGTTGGTCAGGCCGTGGTGGATACCAGCCAGCACCGAAGCCATCAGCAGGTACGGGTTGGCATCGGCACCGGCGACGCGGTGCTCGATGCGCACGGCGTCCGCTGAACCGGTCGGCACGCGCACGGCAACGGTGCGGTTGTCGATCCCCCAGCTCGGCGAGTTCGGCACATAGAACTGCGCGCCAAAGCGGCGATACGAATTGACGTTCGGGCAGAGGAACGCCATTTGCGCCGGCAGGGTCTCGAGCACACCGCCGATCGCGTGACGCAGTGCGGCGTTCTGCTCGGGATCCTCGCTGGCGAAGATGTTGTTGCCTTCTTTGTCCAGAATCGAAATGTGCACGTGCAAACCGTTGCCGGCCTGGCCGGGATACGGCTTGGCCATGAAGGTCGTGTCCATCTCGTGGTCGTAGGCGATGTTCTTCACCAGACGCTTGAGCAGGACCGCGTAATCGCAGGCCTTGATCGGGTCGGAGACGTGATGCAGGTTGACTTCGAACTGCGCCGGGGCGCTTTCCTTGACGATCGCATCAGCGGGGATGCCCTGCTCTTTCGCGCCTTCGAGGATGTCTTGCAGGCAGTCGACGTATTCGTCGAGGTCGTCGATCAGGTAGACCTGAGTGGACACCGGACGCTTGCCGGATACCGGCGAACGTGGCGACTGCGGACGCCCGTTAACGTTGTCCTGGTCGATCAGGTAGAACTCGAGTTCGAATGCCGCGCAGATGGTCAGGCCGAGGTCGTCGAATTTGCGCACCACGTTGGCCAGCACTTCACGCGGGTCAGCGAAGAATGGCTGGCCCTCGATCTCGTGCATGGTCATCAGCAGTTGTGCGGTCGGGCGCTTTTGCCACGGCTCGATGCTCAGGGTGCCGGGGATCGGGTAGCAGATGCGATCGGCATCGCCAATATCCAGGCCCAGGCCGGTGCTTTCCACCGTGGAGCCGTTGATGTCCAGCGCGAAGAGCGACGCCGGCAGGTTGATGCCTTTTTCGTACACCTTATGAAGACTGGTGCGTTCGATGCGCTTGCCGCGCACCACACCGTTCATATCCGCAATCAGAAGGTCGACGTACAAAACCTCAGGATATTTCTTAAGGAATGCGTTGGCTTCGTTGAGTTGAACGGTACGCAGAGGGACCGACATGATGCACCTATTTAGCTGTTAATTATTATGTTCACCACCGTGTTGCGCAGCCAGTCAATCCGAAAGGCAAAGTGAAGTCAATAGCGAACACCCTGCCCTGCAGCCTTTATTTTTCGGGCTTTTATTAACACTCTCGTGCCATATCCGTCGCCAAACCCCGGCAAACCTGAGCGATTTGATGAACGGCGTTTAGAATTTTTTACATGGCAGTTGTTAATTAAAATCAACGAGGCTAAGCTCCGGAAAAGCTCGTTCAAGTGACAGACTTCGAGGTGAATAAAAATGGCATTCAAGCCATTGATCGGCGTTACTGCGTGCGTCAAACAGATTGGCCTGCACCCCTATCACATCAGCGGCGACAAGTACGTCCGTGCTGTCAGCGTTGGCGCTGAAGGATTGCCGGTGGTCATTCCTTCTCTCGGTAACCTGACTGAAATCGACGACCTGCTGGGTCAGCTCGACGGTCTGTTGCTGACCGGCTCTCCCTCGAACGTGGAGCCCTTCCACTATCAAGGCCCGGCCAGTGCACCCAGCACGGATCACGATCCGGCTCGCGACGCGACCACCCTTCCTTTATTGCGTGCAGCCATCGCGGCGGGCGTTCCGGTGCTCGGCATCTGCCGTGGTTTCCAGGAAATGAACGTGGCGTTCGGCGGCAGCCTGCATCAGAAGGTGCATGAGCTGCCCGGCATGCTCGACCATCGCGAAGCCGACAGCCCGGATGTGGCCGTGCAATACGCCCCGGCTCATGCGGTCAGCGTGATCGCTGGCGGTGTGTTCGAAGCGCTGGAGCTGCCCGACGAATTTCAGGTCAATTCGATTCACAGCCAAGGCATCGACCGCCTCGCTCCCGGCCTGCGCGCCGAAGCCGTGGCGCCGGATGGCCTGATCGAGGCGATCTCGGTCGAGCACAGCCCGACCTTCGCCCTCGGCGTGCAATGGCATCCGGAATGGCAAGTGCTCGACAACCCGAACTACCTGAAGATTTTCCAGGCGTTCGGCGCAGCGTGCCGGCAACGGGCGGCGAAGCGCCGTCAGCGCTGACGCAATCCCAAACCAGGTAACGATTTACTGCCCCCACGGCTGGCGGGTGTGCGTTTGCACATCCGTCAGCCGTGAACCGCAACACCCGTGATAACAACAAGTACGACCCAGGCAGCCAGGACGGCGGCGCCGAACAAGCCGGATTGGTACGGACAAAGGCCACTCAGGTCAACGCATATCCCCTGTGGGAGCGAGCCTGCTCGCGAAAGCGGTGTATCAGCAAACGATGATGTCGACTGACACTCCATATTCGCGAGCAGGCTCGCTCCCACAGGTTCTGCGCCAGCTGAGAGGCATTCCGGACCGCTCCGCAATCCACTTAAGCCCGGCCACATTGGCCAGGCAAACGAAACCTGTTGGGAGTTTCACATGGCAAACGCCTCCAGCACTTACCGCAAGGCACTCGAAGGTCATCAGCAACCGAAAAAGGTGCTGGTGAAAGTCGATCGTGTCACCAAGAAGTTCGACGAAACCGTGGCCGTGGACGATGTGTCCCTGGAGATCCATCAGGGTGAAATTTTCGCCCTGCTGGGCGGTTCCGGTTCGGGCAAATCGACTCTGCTGCGCATGCTCGCCGGTTTCGAGCGGCCGACCGAGGGGCGGATTCTGCTCGATGGCGTGGACATCACCGACATGCCGCCGTACGAGCGGCCGATCAACATGATGTTCCAGTCCTACGCGCTGTTCCCGCACATGACCGTGGCGCAGAACATCGCCTTCGGCCTCAAACAGGACCGTTTGCCTGCCAGCGAAATCGATGCCCGCGTCGAAGAAATGCTGCGCCTGGTGCACATGACCCAATACGCCAAGCGCCGCCCGCACCAGTTGTCCGGCGGTCAGCGACAGCGCGTCGCCCTCGCCCGCTCGCTGGCCAAACGGCCGAAGCTGTTGCTGCTCGATGAGCCGATGGGTGCGCTGGACAAAAAGCTGCGTTCACAGATGCAACTGGAGCTGGTCGAGATCATCGAGCGCGTCGGCGTGACCTGCGTGATGGTGACCCACGACCAGGAAGAAGCCATGACCATGGCCCAGCGCATCGCGATCATGCACCTGGGCTGGATCGCGCAGATCGGCAGCCCGGTGGACATTTATGAAGCGCCGGTCAGCCGCATGGTCTGCGAATTCATCGGCAACGTGAACGCTTTCGACGGCACTGTGGTGGAAGATCTGGAAGGCCACGCGATCATTCACAGCCCGGACCTGCAGCAGAAGATCTACGTCGGTCACGGCGTCAGCACGTCGGTGCAGGATAAGTCGATCACCTACGCCATCCGCCCGGAAAAAATGCTCGTCAGCACCACTCAACCGGAGTTCCGCTACAACTGGTCCGAAGGCAAGGTCCACGACATCGCCTACCTCGGCGGCCATTCGGTGTTCTACGTCGAGCTGCCCGGCGGCAAGATCGTCCAGTCGTTCATGGCCAACGCCGAACGCCGCGGCGCGCGGCCGACCTGGGACGACAAGGTCTACGTCTGGTGGGAAGACGACAGCGGCGTGGTACTGCGCTCATGAGAACTTTCAATCAGCAATTCTTGCGCCTGGTGCCCAGTGGACGAAAACTGGTGATCGGCATTCCGTTCATCTGGCTGTTCCTGTTCTTCATGCTGCCGTTCTTTCTGGTGATGAAGATCAGCTTCTCGGAAGCCGCGCTGTCGATCCCGCCGTACTCGGAGATCTACACCTTCGCCGAACAGAAATTCCAGCTGTTGCTGAACATCGGCAACTACACCCTGCTCGGTGAAGACGAGCTGTATCTGTCGGCGTACCTCGGCTCGCTCAAGGTCGCGGCACTGAGCACGCTGATGTGCCTGGTGATCGGTTTCCCGATGGCTTACGCGATCACCAAGACCGGCAAGGAAACGCAAAATGTCCTGCTGCTGTTGATCATGATGCCGACCTGGACAGCGATCCTGATCCGCGTGTATGCGTGGATGGGCATCCTCAGCAACAACGGTTTGCTCAACGGGTTTCTGATGTGGACCGGGCTCACCGATCACCCGATCGAGATCCTCAACACCAACACGGCGGTGTACATCGGCGTGGTCTACGCCTATCTGCCGTTCATGGTGCTGCCGCTCTACGCCAACCTCGTCAAGCACGACAACAGCCTGCTGGAAGCCGCGCAGGATCTGGGCTCGAGCAACTTCAACAATTTCTGGAAAATCACTGTGCCGCTGGCCAAAAACGGGATTATTGCCGGTTGCATGCTGGTGTTCATTCCGGTGGTAGGTGAGTTCGTGATTCCGGAATTGTTGGGTGGCCCGGAGACGCTGATGATCGGTCGCGTGCTGTGGCAGGAGTTCTTCAATAACCGCGACTGGCCGGTGGCTTCTGCGCTGGCGGTGGTGATGCTGTTGATCCTGATTGTGCCGATTCTGCTGTTCAACCGCAGCCAGGCCAAAGAGATGGAGGCACGGGGATGAAACGCTTCAACTTTTCCAAATTCATGCTGATCTTCGGCTTGATGTTCATTTATCTGCCGATGCTGATTCTGGTGATCTACTCGTTCAACGCCTCGAAGCTGGTGACGGTGTGGGGTGGCTGGTCAGTGAAGTGGTATGTCGGCCTGCTCGACAACACGCAACTGATGGGCTCGGTGCTGCGCTCGCTGGAGATCGCCTGCTACACCGCGATTGCCGCTGTGGCACTGGGGACGCTGGCGGCCTTCGTGCTGACGCGGGTGACGCGCTTCAAGGGGCGCACGCTGTTTGGTGGTCTGGTAACCGCGCCGTTGGTGATGCCGGAAGTGATCACCGGTCTGTCGCTGTTGCTGCTGTTCGTGGCGATGGCGCAGCTGATCGGCTGGCCGCAGGAGCGTGGCATTGTCACCATCTGGATCGCCCACACCACGTTTTGTGCGGCCTATGTGGCGGTGGTAGTCTCCGCGCGCCTGCGCGAGCTGGATCTGTCGATCGAAGAAGCAGCGATGGACCTCGGCGCCAAACCATTCAAAGTGTTTTTCCTGATCACCATTCCAATGATCGCGCCGTCGCTGGCGGCGGGCGGGATGATGTCGTTTGCCTTGTCGCTGGACGATCTGGTGCTGGCGAGCTTCGTTTCCGGGCCGGGCTCGACCACGCTGCCGATGGAAGTGTTCTCGGCGGTGCGTCTGGGTGTGAAACCCGAGATCAACGCCGTGGCCAGCCTGATTCTGCTGGCAGTGTCGCTGGTGACTTTCCTGGTCTGGTATTTCGGCCGCAAGGCAGAAGCCAACCGCAAGCGGGCGATCCAGGAAGCGATGGATCAGACCGCGAATGAAGCGTGGCAGCCGCAACGTGCGGCGACCGCCGTGTAGCAGCTGCGGCACGCTGCGATCTTTTTGCTCTCCAAAAGCAAGATCAAAAGATCGCAGCCTCGTTGCACTCGTCAGCTCCTACCGAGGGCTCGTCGATCAAGTAGTGTTTTTGAATAAAAAGAAGGGAGTTGTACCGATGAAAATGTTTGGCAGGACTCTGCTGACACTGTCCTTAATGGGCGCGATGGTCATGGGCGCCCAGGCCAACGACAAGGTGCTGCGCGTTTACAACTGGTCCGACTACATCGCGCCGGACACCGTGAAAAAGTTCGAAGACGAAACCGGGATTCGCGTGACCTACGACGTCTTCGACAGCAACGAAACCCTTGAAGCGCGCCTGCTCGCGGGCAAATCCGGTTACGACATCGTCGTACCGTCGAACAGCTTTCTGGCCAAGCAGATCAAGGCCGGTGTCTATCAGCCGCTGGGCAAATCGAAGCTGCCGAACTGGAAGAATCTCAACCCGGTGCTGCTGAAAAACGCCTCTGCCAGTGATCCGGACAACGCTCACGCGTTCCCGTACATGTGGGGCTCGATCGGCATCGGTTTCAATCCGGTCAAGGTCAAGGAAGTACTCGGCGCCAACGCCCCGACCAACTCTTGGGACTTGCTGTTCAAACCGGAAAACGCGGAAAAGCTCAAAGCCTGCGGCATCAGCTTCCTCGATTCGCCAACCGAAATGCTTCCGGCTGCCCTGCACTACCTGGGCTATCCGGTGAACGACAAGGACAAGGCGCACATTGCCGAGGCCGAAGCGCTGTTCATGAAAATCCGCCCTTACGTGGCGTATTTCCATTCCTCGAAGTACATCTCCGATCTGGCCAACGGCAACATCTGCGTGGCGGTCGGTTACTCCGGCGACGTCCTGCAGGCCAAGGCACGTGCGGTGGAATCGGGCAACAACGTGGTGATCGACTACAGCATTCCCAAGGAAGGCGCCGGCAGTTTCTACGACATGGTTGCCATCCCTCGTGATGCGGCGAATGTCGACAACGCCTACCTGTTCATGGACTTCCTGATGCGCCCGGACATCATCGCCGAGGTCACCAACAGCATCGGCTACAGCAACGCCAACGCAGCGGCCACGCCGTTGGTGGACGAAGCGATCCGTAACGAACCGGGCTCGTATCCGTCGCAAGCGGTGATGGCGACCTTGTATGCGGTGCCGGATCAGCCGATTGCCACGCAGCGGATCATGACGCGCGGGTGGACACGGGTGAAGCTCGGTAAATAAGCACACCAGTCAACACTGATAAACCCTGTGGGAGCTGGCTTGCCAGCGATGGCGGTGGGTCAGACAACGATGACGCTAGATGCGCTGGCCCCATCGCTGGCAAGCCAGCTCCCACAGGTTTTCGATCGAATTCGGACATTGCCAGATTTCCGTTCACGCAGCGCCTTACCACCGCTGCTCCCTGCTCTGAACGGCCTCACCCGGCTCCCTCGGCTCGGGTGAATTTGCAGGCGCCTACGGGCGCCTTTTTTTGTTCGCTCAGATCAGCGGCCAATCCTGCAAGACCCGATAGCGACCCTTGTGCGATTCGAACAAAGCGAAGCGTTCAGCGCGCAGAAAAAACTCCGGCGGCGTGCTCGCTTCTGGCTCCGGCGCGCGGTATTCGCGTGCCAATGTCAGGTGCGGGCGGAACTCGTGGGTGGGTTCCGCAAAACCGAACGGCAACATTGCCTGCTCCAGCGCGTAGACCAGGCGCAACAACGCCGGCGGTGCCTGCTCGGGTGCCAGCGACAACACACCCGCGCGATGCCAGACCTGCAACCGATCCAGCGCAACCTGCAACGCTTCGCCCGGAATACGCACACTGCCCGCGGCTTCGCAAACGCCATGGATCTGCGCCAGCGGCACCGCTCCAAGAAACAGCAAAGTCAGATGAAAGTTATCCGCCGGCACCGCTTTACCGCTGCGCAGGCCCAGTTCCGAACGCCACTGGGCGATGGCCTTGCGCTGCGCCGGCGGGCAATCCAAAGCGAAAAACAGCCGTTTCGACGGTTCATCCTTGCGCCCCCCATCAATCATTGCCCTGCCCCCTTTTTCGTCATGATCGAGCCGATTCAACACCGCCTGTTCTGACGACTCATGACAGCAAGCTATAGTTCAAGGATTGCCAACAACCGGAGGCTGCCATGCGCGAGATCCTCAGCAAAGAACCCTGGTGGGCCCGGCCACCGCATCCCGGACAGGACGAAAGCGAACTGGAATGGGGCTGGCTGGTGCATTACAACGAAGGCGAACCACGCTTCGAATTCGTCCGCGAACGGCCGACCGACGAGCAGATCCACAATCGCAAGGGCTGTCGCATCACGCCGTCTGCCGAGTGACGCAAATCCGAGGTCGCCTGCCCGCAAAGCAGGCGACCCGGTTTCAGACCTGCGCCTGAGCCCCTTCGAACCACGCCAGTTTTTCACGCAGCCGCACTACCTCGCCGACGATCACCAGAGTCGGCGCATGTACTTCATGCTCCGCCACCAGTCGCGGCAAGTCGGCCAGGGTGCCGGTAAAGACCCGCTGGTTCACCGTGGTGCCCTGCTGGATCAGTGCCGCCGGGGTATCCGCCGCGCGACCATGCTTGATCAACTGCTCGCAGATGATCGGCAGACCGACCAGGCCCATGTAGAACACCAGCGTCTGCGCCGGGGCGACAAGGTCGGCCCATGGCAGATCGGTAGAACCGTCCTTCAAGTGGCCGGTGACAAACCGCACGGATTGCGCGTGGTCACGATGGGTCAACGGAATCCCGGCATATGCCGCGCAACCGCTGGCCGCCGTGATGCCCGGCACGACCTGGAATGGAATGCCGTGGGCTGCCAGCTCTTCGATCTCTTCACCACCGCGCCCGAAGATAAACGGATCGCCGCCCTTCAACCGCACCACGCGCTTGCCGGCCTTGGCCAGATCGACCAGTTGCTGGTTGATCTGATCCTGCGGCACGGCGTGTTCGGAACGACGCTTGCCGACATATACCCGCTCGGCGTCGCGACGGCACAACTCGAGAATCGCCGGCGCTACCAAGCGGTCGTAGAGCACCACATCGGCTTGCTGCATCAGCCGCAGTGCGCGAAAGGTCAACAGATCCGGGTCACCCGGACCAGCGCCGACCAGATAAACCTCGCCAGTGGTGACCATGGGCTCGCCATCGACCTTGGCCTGCAACAGGCGCTCGGCTTCAGCGCCCTGCCCGGCCAGTTGACGATCGGCGATCGGGCCCTGGAAAACGTCTTCCCAGAAGCCGCGACGCTGCTGCACATCCGGAAACAGGGTTTTCACCTGATGGCGGAAACGCGCCGCGAGCCCGGCGAGCTGACCGTAGGTCGAAGGAATCCAGGTTTCGATCTTGGCACGAATCAGGCGCGCCAATACCGGCGCGTCGCCGCCGCTGGAGACGGCAATGATCAGTGGCGAGCGGTCGACGATCGCCGGGAAGATCACGCTGCACAAGGCCGGCGCATCTACTACATTTACCGGCACGCAACGCCGATGGGCATCGGTGGAGACTTGCGCGTTAAGCGTTTCGTCGTCGGTCGCGGCAATGATCAGCCCGCAACCGTCCAGATCCGCTTCGGCGTAACCACGCAGCAGGCATTCGCCGCCGCTGGCAGCGACCAATTCAGCCAGTTGCGTTTCAATTTCAGGTGCGACGACCCGCAGCAGCGCACCGGCATCGGCCAGCAGGCGGGATTTGCGCAAGGCAATTTCCCCCCCACCGACAACCAACACACGACTGCCGCGCAGGTTGTGAAACAGCGGCAGATATTTCATTTAGCCGATGACCTCAAGGCCACCCATATACGGTTTGAGCACGTCCGGCACGCGGATCGAACCGTCGGCCTGCTGGTAGTTTTCCAGCACTGCAACCAAGGTACGACCGACCGCCAGGCCGGAACCGTTCAAGGTGTGTACCAGCTCAGGCTTGCCGGTTTCCGGGTTGCGGAAACGCGCCTGCATGCGACGGGCCTGGAAATCGCCGCAGTTCGAGCACGACGAAATTTCGCGGTACTTGTCCTGGCTCGGAATCCACACTTCAAGGTCGTAGGTCTTGACCGCGCTGAAGCCCATGTCACCGGTGCACAGTGCCAGGGTGCGGTAAGGCAGGCCGAGCAGTTGCAGGACTTTTTCGGCGTTGGCGGTCAGGCCTTCCAGCGCTTCCATCGATTGCGACGGCTCGACGATCTGGACCATTTCGACTTTGTCGAACTGGTGCTGACGAATCATGCCGCGAGTATCCCGGCCCGACGCGCCGGCTTCGCTGCGGAAGCACGGGGTGTGGGCAACAAACTTGATCGGCAGCGATTTGGAATCAACGATTTCGCCGGCAACGATGTTGGTCAGCGACACTTCGGCGGTCGGGATCAGGTACAGATCGGCTTCGCCTTCGCGGGCGATCTTGAACAGATCTTCCTCGAATTTCGGCAGCTGGCCAGTGCCTTGCAGCGCCGGAGCCTGGACCAGATAAGGCGTGTAAGCCTCTTCATAGCCATGTTCGGTGACATGCAGGTTGATCATGAACTGCGCCAGCGCGCGATGCAGGCGGGCGATCGGACCACGCAGCAAGGCGAAACGTGCACCGGACAGCTTGGCGGCAGTTTCGAAATCCAGCCAGCCGAACTTCTCGCCGAGGGCAACGTGGTCTTTAACTTCGAAATCGAACTGGGTCGGCGTGCCCCAACGACGCACTTCGACGTTGTCATCTTCGTCCTTGCCGACCGGAACCGACTCATGCGGCAGGTTGGGGATACCGAGCAGGATCGAATCCAGTTCGGTCTGGATCGCGTCCAGCTCGACCTTGCCAGCGCTCAGTTCGCCCGCCATGCGCTCGACATCCGCCATCAGCGGCGCGATGTCTTCACCACGCTGCTTGGCCTGGCCGATGGATTTCGAACGCGCGTTACGCTCAGCCTGCAGTGCTTCGGTGCGGGTCTGGACGGTCTTGCGCTGTTCTTCCAGCGCTTCGATGCGCGCGGTGTCCAGGGCAAAGCCACGGGAAGCCAGGCGGTCCGCTACGTCCTGAAGGTTGCTACGTAACAGTTTGGAATCGAGCATGTCGGTTTCTCGTTATCAAAGTTTGGTCAGGGACAGGCCAGCCCATGTGGCGAGCAGCCCGCCGAATACGCTGAGTGCCGCGTAGCCCAGGGCCAGCAACACTTGCCCGCTTTCCAGCAGGCGCACCGTATCCAGTGAAAAGGATGAAAAAGTCGTCAGCCCCCCGAGGAAGCCGACCATCAACCCGGCGCGCACCTCAATCGGCACCTCCGGGCGTATCAGAAACAGGCCGTACAACACGCCGATCAACAGGCAGCCCACGATATTAACGGCCAGCGTCGCGGTATAGAAGTGCCGTGGCCAATTGGCGCTGACCCAATTACCGGTGGTGAAGCGCAACAAGGTGCCGGCAACACCGCCGACCGACACTGCAATGATCAATGGAACCACTATTTTCTCCGCTGCCGAGGGCTCAGACGATCCAGTTGAGCGAGGTGATTGAGCTTTTCGCCGATCTTCAACTCCAGGCCACGGGGCACGGGCTGATAGAACGGAATCGGATCGAGTTCTTCCGGAAAATAGTCTTCGCCGGCGGCGTAAGCATCCGGCTCATCATGGGCGTAGCGGTACTCGTCGCCGTAGCCCAGTTGCTTCATCAGCTTGGTCGGTGCATTGCGCAAATGCAGCGGCACTTCCAGAGAGCCGTTTTCGGCAGCGGCGCGCAGCGCGGTTTTGAAGCCCATGTACACCGCATTGCTTTTCGGTGCACAGGCCAGATAAGTGATGGCCTGGGCGACTGCCAATTCGCCCTCGGGGCTGCCGAGACGCTCCTGCACCTCCCACGCGGCCAGGCACAGGCTCAGCGCACGCGGATCGGCGTTGCCGATGTCTTCGCTGGCCATGCGCACCACGCGCCGCGCCAGATACAGCGGATCACAGCCGCCGTCGATCATCCGCGCAAACCAGTACAGCGCGCCGTCGGGGTTAGAGCCGCGTACCGATTTGTGCAGCGCCGAAATCTGGTCGTAGAACGCTTCACCGCCCTTGTCGAAACGTCGACGCGTATCGCCCAGCAGACTTTGCAAAAGCTCGATGCCGATTTCGCTGTCGTCTTCAGCGAGATCGGAAGCGTTCTCCAGCAGATTGAGCAGACGCCGGCCATCGCCATCCGCAGCCGAAAGCAGCATCTGGAAGCCTTCATCGCTCAGGGTCAGATTGCGCTTGCCCAGCCCACGCTCTTCGGTCAGAGCCCGATGCACCAGTTTGCGCAGCGCCGCTTCGTCGAGGCTTTTCAGCACGTAGACGCGGGCGCGCGACAACAATGCGTTGTTGAGTTCGAAAGAAGGATTTTCGGTGGTGGCGCCGATGAAGATCAGCGTGCCGTCTTCAACGTACGGAAGGAACGCGTCCTGCTGCGACTTGTTGAAACGGTGGACTTCGTCGACAAACAGGATCGTGCGTTTGCCGTACTGGCCGGCCTGCTGCTTGGCAATCTCAACGGCCTGGCGGATCTCCTTGACCCCGGCGAGCACCGCCGAGACGGTTTCGAAGTGCGCATCGGAGACTTCCGCGAGCAAGCGCGCCAGAGTGGTTTTGCCCACGCCCGGCGGCCCCCAGAAGATCATCGAATGCAGCGCGCCCTGCTCCAGCGCCTCACGCAGAGGCTTGCCGCGAGCGAGCACGTGTTCCTGACCGACGTACTCATCCAGATTGGCCGCACGCAGACGCGCGGCCAAGGGTTGGGCAATCGGTGCACTGCGAAACAGATCCATCACGTAGCGTTGAAACCTCTGTTAGAACTTGAGAGCGCCCATTCCATCGGTGGGAGCGAGCCTGCTCGCGAATGAGATGGTCCATTCAACATTGAAGTGACTGATACACCGCTTTCGCGAGCTGGCTCGCTCCTACATGGGTTTGCGCCTTATTCCTGGATAACGTCGGCACCCTTTGGAATGTCGAACTTGAATTTCGATGCCGGCACCGCTTCGTTGGCCTTGACCCCGGTAAACAGGATATTGGTGCGCTGGCCGACGCTGTCAATCAGTTGCATGTCATTGAGCAGACCGTTGCGGAACGACAGGCGCAGGTTGTCGAACAGAGTGTCCTTGGTTTTCGGCTTGAGCGTGAAGTCGATTACGCCGCCCGCCTCTTTGGCGCTGATATCGAAGCTCTGGCTGATCTTCGAGACATCACCGGACAGCAGCAGCGCCGGTGTCTGGGTCAACCGCTCGTCGAGCTTCTTGATGGTTGCCTGCTCCAGATCCGGGTCCCATAGGGTGACTTTCTTGCCATCGGAGACCATGGTCTGCTCGGCCGGCGCGTTGGTGTGCCAGTAGAACAGGCCCGGACGCTGCAGAGTCATGTTGCCGGTGGTTTCCTGCAACTGGGTGCCGCCGCCGTCGAGGGTCAACTGCGAGAAGTTGGCCGACAGGGTTTTCGATGTTTCGAGCAATTGGGTCAGACGCGCCACGTCCTTTTCATCGGCGTGGGCCGTGAGTGTGGTCAGCGCCAGTACTGGCAACAGCATGCGGATAAGGCGCATGAGAGTCCTCTTGAATACTCGTGGGAAAGCGGGTGGCGCGTCATTGCGCCACCCGAGTCGTTGCGTTTCAGTCGCGTACCGGGCCCGGGGCCAGGACTTCACGCGAACCGTTGGTGTTCATTGAGGTAACGACGCCGGCCATCTCCATCGCCTCGATCATCCGCGCGGCGCGGTTGTAGCCGATCTTCAGCTTGCGCTGCACGGCAGAAATAGACGCGCGACGGCTTTCGAGGACGAACTGCACCGCTTCGTCATACAGCGCGTCGGCTTCAGGATCATCACCGTCGCCACCGCCACTGCTGCCTTCAAAGCCGCTGCCTGCCTCTTCGACACCGTTGAGGATATCGTCGTTGTATTCCGGCGCGCCGCGCAGTTTCCACGCCTCGACCACGCGGTGAACCTCATCGTCGGAAACGAACGCGCCGTGGACCCGGATCGGCAAACTGGTGCCCGGAGGCATGTAGAGCATGTCACCGTGACCGAGCAGTTGCTCGGCGCCACCCTGATCGATGATGGTCCGCGAGTCGATCTTGCTCGACACCTGGAACGCCATCCGAGTCGGGATGTTGGCTTTGATCAAACCAGTGATCACGTCCACCGACGGGCGCTGGGTTGCAAGAATCAAGTGAATCCCCGCCGCACGCGCCTTCTGCGCAATACGGGCGATCAGTTCTTCAACCTTCTTGCCGACGATCATCATCATGTCGGCAAATTCGTCCACCACTACGACGATGGTCGGCAGCTTCTGCAGCAGCGGCGCCTCGTCGTGAATGCTTTCGCGCTTGTACAGCGGATCGCTCAACGGCTCGCCGGCATCCTGGGCTTCCTTGACCTTGGCGTTGAAGCCGGACAGGTTACGCACGCCCATCTTCGCCATCAGCTTGTAGCGCCGTTCCATCTCGGCGACGCTCCAGCGCAAGGCGTTGGCAGCGTCCTTCATGTCGGTCACGACCGGGCAGAGCAGGTGCGGAATGCCTTCGTAGATCGACAGCTCAAGCATTTTCGGGTCGATCATGATCAGTTTGGCGTCGTCCGGGCCGGACTTGAACAGGATCGACAGGATCATCGCGTTCACGCCCACGGACTTACCGGAACCGGTGGTACCGGCCACCAGGAGGTGCGGCATCTTCGCCAGGTCGGTAATGACCGGCTTGCCGCCGATGTCGTGACCGAGCGCCAGGGTGACCGGCGATTTGAAGTTATCGTACTCGGGCGTCGACAGCACCTCGGAGAAGCGCACGATCTGGCGGTCTTCGTTGGGGATTTCAATACCGACAGTGGTCTTGCCCGGAATTACCTCGACCACCCGCACACTGGTCACTGCCAGCGAACGCGCCAGGTCTTTGGCCAGGTTGGCGATGCGGCTGACCTTCACGCCGGCAGCCGGCTGGATTTCGTAACGGGTAATCACCGGGCCCGGGTGGATCGAATCCACCGTGACTTCGACGCCGAATTCCTTGAGCTTGATTTCCAGCAAGTGGCCGACCGCTGCCAAGGATTCAGGCGAATAGTTGAGCTGTTTCTTTTCCGCAGGATCAAGAATCGAAATCGGCGGCAAGGTGCCTTCGACCGCGCTGTCGACGAACAACGGCGCCTGCTTCTCTTTCTGTACGCGCTTGCTCGGCTCCGGCGCCTTGGCCGGTGCCGGCGCGATCACCGGTGGCACCTGCTTCTCGCGGTCGGACATGTGCTTGCTCAGCGCTTGCTCGCGCTCGATCAGGCGTTCCTTGACCTTGGCCTGTTCGCGTTTGTCGGTGACAGTCGGCGCGACCACATCGTGGACGCGGTCATCGACCTCACGCAGTTGCGCGACCAGTTGCTTGCGCTCGGTGCGCGCCGACCACCAGCGATTGAGCGCGCCCTGGAACAGTTCGAACAGATCGAGAGTGATCTTGCCGGTGACATCCATCACCTTGAACCAGGACAGGTCGGTAAATACGGTCAGGCCGAACAGGAACAGAGCGATGAACAGCAGCGTGCTGCCCTGAATGTTCAGTGCATTCTTCGCCAGATCGCCAAGGCTTTCGCCCAAGGCACCGCCAGCGCCGGCCGGCAGACCGGTCGCGGCATGGAAATGAATGTGCGCCAGCGCAGCACCCGAAAGCACCAGGAACACCAGACCGATCAGTCGCCACGAGAACAGCCAGCCGCTCCACTGCCACGGTTCGTGACGTTGCCGGAAAATCTGGTACGCCTTGACCGCCAGCAGCAACGGAAAGATATAGGCGAAGTAACCGAGCACCATGAACAGGATATCGGCGCTGTACGAGCCGGCCGGGCCGCCGAAGTTCTGCACTTCGTCGATCTTGCTGTTATGGCTCCAGCCCGGGTCGTCCTTGCCGTAAGTCAGCAAAGCCATCATCAGGAACAGGCACAAGGCGCCTATGGCGATCAATGCACCTTCCTTGAGCCGGTAGTGCAGTTGCTGGCGCCAGAGCGGAACGACTGTTTTGGGTGCTTCGGTGGTCTTCTTCAAAACGCTTCTTTTCCTGCGCCCGAGGCGCGTCCATCTATTGAATGACGATAAAAACTGCCCAATCCAGGCAGGTAAAAAAGGTGAAAAGCTCAACTGGGACTACTTTTAACACTGTGCCACTGGTTTTATAAACACAGCCATAAACACTGTGCGCGCGAAAAGCCCGTCACAACCCGGCATTGTACGGGTTTGTGCGCCCGACGCCACGCTTGAGAGCACAGCTTGGAGCATAGCCAAACGCATGCGAATCGCGTTGCAATTGGAGCATGCATTGTCTTTTGTGACAAAGGCTTATGACGTGTATTTGATGAACGTAGCGAGGCCGGCCGAATCCACTGGACGGAATGCGGACAGGCATCGATACGGTGACGCTTACGACCACGGCCGACACATCAAGTTGCAGCTCGATGCCCACTCCATCAAACATCGGTGCAGGACATTGGCGGCGTTTCGCGGCAAACTCTTTCGCGGGGCCTGCACGCCCCTGACCGCCCTCCCCTTCTGCAAGCCCGGATGCCATGCTGACTTGGTTACAACGTAATTCCCTGACCTTTCCGCCACTGGAAAAAGCCATGCGCGAGCCGAACGGATTGCTCGCCGCCGGTGGTGACCTGTCCGCCGACCGCCTGATTCAGGCCTATCGCCACGGCTGTTTTCCATGGTTTTCCGAGGGCCAACCGATTCTGTGGTGGTCGCCGGATCCGCGCACCGTGCTGTTTCCCGACGAACTGCACGTCTCGCGCAGCCTCGGCAAGCTGCTGCGCAAGCAACGCTATCAAGTGACCTTCGATCAGGATTTCGACGCCGTCATCCGCGCCTGCGCCGCGCCTCGCGACTACGCCGATGGCACCTGGATCACCGAGGCGATGCAGGATGCTTACATGGAACTGCATCGGCGCGGCTTCGCTCATTCAGTTGAGGTCTGGGACGATGGGCAACTGGTGGGCGGCCTTTACGGCTTGGCGATGGGTCAATTGTTTTTTGGCGAATCGATGTTCAGCCGCGCCGACAACGCTTCCAAATACGGCTTCGCTACGCTGGTGCAGCATTTAAAAGCTGCCGGGTTTGTGCTGATCGATTGTCAGATGCCGACCGATCACCTGCACAGTTTGGGTGCGCAGTCGATTCCGCGCGGCGAATTCGCCGACTATCTGCAGCGCCATCTCGATCAACCGAATTCGGCGACCTGGGTTTGCTGAGCGACTTTTGCGCAGGTGGCTTACACTTAATCCACCAGCTTATCCCGAGGGTTGATTCATGACCGAGTTGGCGCGATTGAAGTTCTATGCCACTCAGCCCCACTCTTGCAGCTATCTGCCCGAGGAGCAGGCCACAACGCTGTTTCTCGACCCGAGTCAGCCCATGGATGTGCACGTCTACGCAGATCTGTCGGAAATGGGCTTTCGTCGCAGCGGCGATCACCTGTACCGGCCGCATTGCCAGAATTGCAATGCGTGCGTGCCTGCGCGCATTCCTTCCGCTCAGTTCATCGCCAACCGCCAGCAGAAGCGTATCTACAAACGCAACGCCGATTTGCAGGTGCAGCCGGTCAAACCGCACTTCAGCGAAGAGTATTTCGACCTTTACCAGCGCTATATCGAACAGCGCCATGCCGACGGCGACATGTACCCGCCGAGTCGCGATCAGTTCTCGACGTTCCTGGTGCGCGACCTGCCCTTCTCGCGCTTCTATGAGTTCCGACTCGACGGACGGCTGCTCGCGGTGGCGGTCACCGATCTGCTGCCCAACGGTTTGTCAGCGGTGTACACCTTCTACGAACCGAACGAAGAACGCCGCAGCCTCGGCCGTTACGCAATCCTCTGGCAAATCGCCGAGAGCCAGCGTCTGGGCCTTGAGGCGGTGTACCTGGGTTACTGGATCAAGAACTGCAAAAAGATGAACTACAAGACGCAATATCGGCCCATCGAATTGCTGATCAATCAGCGCTGGGTCATCCTGAACTGAACCTGCGGCCTAAACCCCTTGGCGTAAACACCATTTTTCGGGCACAATGCACGCCGCTTTTGCCTGGCGCAGTTGCACCGGGCCATTCATTGGATACCGAGGGCTTTACTGCATGTCGAAAGAAGACAGCTTCGAAATGGAAGGCACTGTCGTCGACACCCTGCCCAACACCATGTTTCGTGTGGAGTTGGAAAATGGGCACGTCGTAACCGCGCATATTTCCGGCAAGATGCGCAAGAACTACATTCGTATTCTTACCGGTGACAAAGTGCGCGTCGAGCTGACGCCCTATGACTTGAGCAAAGGGCGGATCACTTACCGCGCTCGTTAATCAAGTCAATACAGAACGCCCGGGTTATGCCGGGCGTTTTTGTATCTGCGTTTTGAGGTTTTGGGGCTGGGGACTTCTGCGTTGCTACGGGTGTTGGCGCTGGCGGTTTCGCTCTACAGCAAGCAGATCAAAAGATCGCAGCCTTCGGCAGCTCCGGTTGGATCGCGTGAATTCGATAGAAACGGGTTGACCTGCAGGCGTCTTCGCGAGCAGGCTCGCTCCCACAGAAAGGCAAAGGCAAAGGCAAAAGATCGCAGCCTCCGGCAGCTCCTACACAATGAGCGTTAGCTCGAGTACCGCTTTTGATCTTGATCCACCGGCGACGTCGGAAGGCTGAGTGGAGGGATTGATCCGGGCGTGGGAGCGCAGCGACCGTCTGGCGCAGCCAGACACAGCGGAAGGAGGTGCAGCGAAGCAAACCGTAGCCGCTGCGCCCGGATCGATCCCGCAGCGAAGGAACCCGAGCCTGCGAGGGCCGAACGTAGGAGCAAGCGTTTTGGGTTACCTTTTTGGCGTTTGAAAAAGGTGACTCGCCGTAAGGGCGAAACCGTAATAAGCCATCACCGCAGCAACGGATATACACCCAAAGCCCAAAAACACCGGACAACAAAAAGGCGCCCGAAGGCGCCTTTCCAATCCACATCAAGCCGTCAGGCCATCTCAGCCGTGGTCTCGAAGTCAAACGTCAACTCCCCATCCTTGATGTCGATGTGCACCACACCGCCATGCTCGGCCAGTTCGCCAAACAGAATCTCCTCCGCCAGCGGACGCTTGATCTTGTCCTGGATCAGACGCGCCATCGGACGTGCGCCCATCGCCGAGTCGTAACCACCCGCCGCCAGCCAGCTGCGCGCCGCATCGGTAACCTCGAGCAACACACGCTTGTCTTCCAACTGCGCCTGAAGCTCGGTGAGGAACTTGTCCACCACGCTTTTGATGACCTCATGGCTGAGGCGACCAAACTGGATAATGGTGTCCAGACGGTTGCGGAATTCCGGCGTGAAGCTCTTCTTGATCACTTCCATCGCATCGGACGAGTGGTCCTGATGGGTAAAACCGATCGAAGCCCGCGCGGCGGTTTCGGCACCGGCGTTGGTGGTCATGATCACGATCACGTTGCGGAAGTCCGCCTTGCGCCCGTTGTTATCGGTCAGCGTACCGTGGTCCATGACCTGCAGCAGCAGGTTGAAGACTTCCGGATGCGCCTTCTCGATCTCATCAAGCAGCAATACGCAATGTGGTTGCTTGGTGATCGCTTCGGTGAGCAGACCGCCCTGGTCGAAACCGACATAACCCGGAGGCGCACCGATCAGACGCGATACGGTGTGACGCTCCATGTACTCGGACATGTCGAAACGCACCAGCTCGATACCCAGCGCCTTGGCCAACTGACGCGCAGCCTCGGTTTTGCCGACACCGGTAGGCCCGGCGAACAGGAACGAACCGACCGGTTTGTCCGGCGACTTGAGCCCGGCACGAGACAGCTTGATCGCGGTCGACAGCGAATCGATTGCCGCATCCTGACCAAATACCGTCAGCTTCAGATCACGCTCCAGGTTACGCAGCAGTTCCTTGTCGGAACTGGTGACGTGCTTTGGCGGAATCCGCGCGATTTTCGCGACGATGTCTTCGACCTGTGGCACATCGATACGCTTGACGCGCATCTCCACCGGCTGCAGACGCTGGTAGGCGCCCGCCTCGTCGATCACGTCGATGGCCTTGTCCGGCATGTGCCGGTCATTGATGTAGCGCGACGCCAACTCGGCAGCGGCACGCAAAGACTCATCACTGTACTCGATGCTGTGATGCTGCTCGAAACGCCCTTTCAGGCCACGCAGGATACCGATGGTGTCTTCCACCGACGGCTCGACGACATCGACCTTCTGGAAACGACGGGCCAAGGCACGGTCTTTCTCGAAGATGCCGCGAAACTCCTGAAACGTGGTCGAACCGATGCAGCGGATGTCACCAGACGACAGCAGCGGCTTGAGCAGGTTGGACGCATCCATCACGCCACCGGACGCAGCACCCGCACCGATGATGGTGTGGATCTCGTCGATGAACAGGATCGCCTGCGGACGTTTTTTCAGTTCATTGAGCAGCGCCTTGAAGCGCTTCTCGAAATCACCGCGATACTTGGTGCCCGCGAGCAGAGCGCCAAGATCGAGCGAATAAACAACCGCATTGGCCAGCAGATCCGGCACCTGATTGTCGACAATGCGCTTGGCCAGGCCTTCGGCAATCGCTGTTTTACCTACGCCTGCTTCACCGACCAGCAGCGGGTTGTTCTTGCGCCGGCGCGCGAGAATCTGCGCGACACGCTCAACTTCCGATTCACGGCCGACCAGCGGATCGATGCGACCCTGGCGTGCGAGTTCGTTGAGGTTGCTGGCATAAGCATCCAGAGGATTGCCTGAAGAAGAAGACTCACCGCCCTCGTCGTCCTGCATATCTTGTTCACCTTCAGAGTGATCGCCATGCCCCGGCACTTTCGAAATGCCGTGGGCGATGTAATTGACGACATCAATGCGCGCCACGCTCTGCTGTTTCAGCAGGAACACGGCCTGACTCTCTTGCTCACTGAAGATGGCGACCAGCACGTTGGCGCCGGTCACTTCGCGTTTGCCCGAGCTCTGTACGTGGAAAACAGCACGCTGCAGGACACGCTGGAAGCCCAGGGTTGGCTGGGTTTCGCGATCCTCGTCATGCACGGGGATCAATGGCGTGGTGGAGTCGATGAACTCCTGCAGATCATGCTTGAGTTTGTCGAGGTTTGCGCCGCAGGCACGCAAAACGGTGGCGGCAGCCTCATTATCCAATAGGGCCAGCAGGAGATGTTCGACGGTCATGAATTCATGACGCTTCGAACGAGCCTCCTTGAAGGCAAGATTGAGGGTGACTTCGAGCTCGCGGTTTAACATAGCTTCACCTCATACCCAAGTGGTCGGCGATTAACCGTCCTTCTCGATTTCACAGAGTAGCGGATGCTGGCTTTCCCTGGCGTACTGGTTGACCTGCATGGCCTTTGTCTCGGCGATGTCGCGGGTAAACACTCCACATACTGCCCGGCCTTCTGTATGGACGGCCAGCATGACCTTGGTCGCCAGCTCGCGATTCAGGTTAAAAAACACCTCGAGCACTTCGACGACGAAATCCATCGGTGTGTAGTCATCGTTGAACAAAACCACCTTGTACATCGGCGGCGCCTGTAACGCGGGCTTTGCTTCCTGAACAGCAACGCCTGCCGAATCGTCGTCGTGCTCCTGTGGAAGATCCTTTTGGAGAAGCGGGCGATCCTGATTGAATGTTAGTCGAATCTGGCTGATTGCATGCATGGAAAAAAAGGTTCGTCAGTTGTGCGAATACAGTGGTGGGGGCGGTTGCACACGTTTTCAACTACGACTGCCCGGTCACCTTGACTATCGGGAAAACGGTGTTACAACCAATAGAGCCCACAGTGGGTAAAAAAGATCCGCGGAGTCAATTCTTTTATCGAATTCGATTGCGGATGTCGTGGATGATACTCCAGCGATGGAGTCTGTTGCAGAGGGATTTGAGCATGGCTGTCGGCAAGGTGAAATGGTTCAACAATGCCAAGGGATTCGGCTTTATCAATACCGACGCCCGGGAAGGTCGCGATGAGGATGGCAAAGACATTGATTTCTTTGCCCACTACTCGGCCATTGAAATGGACGGATACAAGACCCTGAAAGCGGGTCAGGCGGTTACATTCGACATCGTTCAAGGCCCCAAAGGCTTGCACGCCGTGAAGATAGCTTCGGTCGAAGTCGCTTCGGCGCCAAGTGCGATTGCCACGGAAAAACAAACGGCGACCACCTGAAGCCTCAGGACATCCGGTCTTAAAAAACCGCCTGACTCAACCCATCGAGTCAGGCGGTTTTTGTGTGCCTTCGACTTTTACATATGCGAAATCAACGCATCTCCGAACCCCGAAGACGAAACCAGCTTGGCGCCATCCATCAAACGCTCAAAATCATAAGTAACAGTCTTCGCGCTGATCGCACCGTTGGTCCCTTTGATGATCAGGTCTGCCGCTTCAGTCCAACCCATATGACGCAACATCATCTCGGCCGAGAGAATCAGCGAGCCCGGGTTGACCTGGTCCTTGCCGGCATACTTCGGCGCGGTACCGTGGGTCGCTTCGAACATCGCCACGGTGTCGGACAGGTTGGCGCCCGGCGCGATGCCGATACCGCCCACCTCCGCCGCCAGCGCGTCGGACAGGTAGTCACCGTTCAGGTTGAGGGTAGCGATCACATCGTATTCGGCCGGGCGCAGCAGGATCTGCTGGAGCATGGCGTCGGCGATGGCGTCCTTGACCACAACGTTCTTGCCGGTTTTCGGATTCTTGAACTGCATCCACGGACCGCCGTCCAGCAGCGTCGCGCCGAACTCTTCGGCGGCCACTTCGTAGGCCCATTCCTTGAAGGCACCTTCGGTGAACTTCATGATGTTGCCTTTGTGCACGATAGTCAGCGAATCGCGGTCATTGTCGACCACGTATTGCAGAGCCTTGCGTGCCAGACGCCTGGTGCCTTCGCGCGATACCGGCTTGACGCCGATGCCGCAGTTTTCGTCGAAACGGATCTTGGTGACGCCCATTTCTTCTTTAAGGAATTTGATGACCTTGGTGGCTTCCGGAGAACCGGCCTTCCATTCGATACCGGCGTAAATGTCTTCGGAGTTCTCGCGAAAGATCGTCATGTCGACGTCGCCAGGCTTTTTCACCGGGCTCGGCACGCCTTCGAACCAGCGCACCGGGCGCAGGCAGACGTACAGGTCGAGCTGCTGACGCAAGGCCACGTTCAGCGAGCGGATACCGCCACCGACCGGAGTGGTCAGCGGGCCTTTGATGGAAACTACATAATCCTTGACCGCGTCGAGGGTTTCCTGCGGCAGCCAGGTGTCCTGATCATAAACCTGAGTGGCTTTTTCGCCGGCGTAGACTTCCATCCAGGAAATCTTGCGCTTGCCGCCGTAGGCCTTTTCAACAGCAGCATCGACAACCTTGATCATCACCGGACTGATGTCGACACCAATACCGTCACCTTCGATGAAGGGGATGATCGGGTTATCAGGAACATTGAGAGAATGGTCTGCATTGACAGTGATTTTGTCACCGACGGCTGGAACCTGAATCTTCTTGTAACCCATGCTGAACTCCATTGTTTGGATTGAACACCTGGCTTGCTTCGAGCGTAACCCAGTTGAATCAACACGCAAACCCTATGTTCCGCGACCGCGCACATCTCGTTTCGTACAAGCCTGAAAGCAAAGGGAAAAGCGCCAAACTCCAGCATTCGTAACGAGTCTTTGCCCCGTGGCGCCCTGCGACCTTTAGACCAATGGACGAGAATCGTTGCATATGAACCATCGGCAGATTGCCAGCTACCTATGTATAATGCCGCCCGCTGACCACAGGGTCACGACGGCTGGCCTCTCTAGCACGAGACTTTCCGCCTGATTGGTCGGGTTGTTACCGCAGCCTGACTGCTTGACGCTCTACTGATGCACCCAACATCACCGCGAAGAATCTCGACATTCGGTTCATGGATGACTTTGAACGAACGCGCTTACCCGGCGCCCCTCGAGTTTCTGCGCACGCTTTAGCAAAGAAGAGAGAGTTAATCCGAATATGCCCACCCGCTCGAAGATCATCTATACCTTCACCGACGAAGCTCCTGCCCTCGCCACCTATTCCCTGCTGCCGATCATCGAGGCTTACACCGCCTCGGCCGATATCGCCGTGGAAACCCGCGATATCTCTCTTGCAGCACGCATCCTGGCAAGCTTCCCCGAGCAACTGGGCGACAAAGCCGTAGCCGACCACCTCGCCGAACTGGGCGACCTGGCCGTTACGCCTGAAGCCAACATCATCAAGCTGCCGAACATCAGTGCTTCGGTGCCACAGCTGCAAGCCGCGATCAAAGAGCTGCAGGCGCAGGGCTACAACCTGCCGGACTACCCGGAAACCGTGACCAGCGACGCTGACAAAGACGCCAAGGCGCGTTACGACAAGGTCAAGGGCAGCGCAGTGAACCCGGTTCTGCGTGAAGGCAACTCCGACCGCCGCGCTCCGCTGTCGGTGAAGAACTACGCGCGCAAGCACCCGCACAAAATGGGCGCCTGGGCCAAAGACTCCAAGTCTCACGTCGCGCACATGAGCACCGGCGATTTCTACGGCAGCGAAAAAGCTGTCCTGATCGACGCCGCTGACGCTGTGAAGATCGAGCTGATCGCCAAGGACGGTAGCGCTACCGTTCTGAAAGAAAAAACCACCGTTCAGGCCGGCGAGATCCTCGACTGCGCCGTGATGAGCAAAAACGCCCTGCGTGCGTTCATCGCTGCCGAAATCGAAAGCGCCAAGGCCCAGGGCGTGCTGCTCTCGGTTCACCTGAAAGCGACCATGATGAAGGTCTCGGACCCGATCATGTTCGGCCAGA
The DNA here is from genome assembly GCF_058245595.1 of Pseudomonas sp. UF-293. NCBI lineage: Bacteria > Pseudomonadati > Pseudomonadota > Gammaproteobacteria > Pseudomonadales > Pseudomonadaceae > Pseudomonas > Pseudomonas sp. UF-293. The sequence continues at coordinate 42,680 of NZ_JBSICA010000027.1, forward strand.
TCGTTGCCGAGTTCTATAAAGACGCACTGACCAAGCACGCTGACGTGCTGAACCAGATCGGCTTCAACCTGAACAACGGCATCGGCGATCTGTACGCTCGCATCAAGGCCCTACCGGCTGAGCAACAAGCACAGATCGAAGCAGACATGGCTGCGGTCTACGCCGTTCGTCCGTCGCTGGCGATGGTCAACTCCGACAAAGGCATCACCAACCTGCACGTGCCGAGCGACGTGATCGTCGACGCCTCGATGCCAGCGATGATCCGTGACTCCGGCAAGATGTGGGGCACCGACGGTCATCTGCACGACACCAAGGCAGTGATCCCGGATCGTTGCTACGCAACCATCTACCAGGCCGTGATCGAAGATTGCAAAGCCAATGGTGCTTTCGACCCGACCACCATGGGCAGCGTGCCAAACGTCGGCCTGATGGCGAAGAAAGCCGAAGAGTACGGCTCCCACGACAAGACTTTCCAGATCAAGGCTGACGGCGTGGTTCGCGTCACCGACAGCAAGGGCAACCTGCTGATGGAACAGGCTGTTGAAGCCGGCGACATCTTCCGCATGTGCCAGACCAAAGACGCGCCGATCCAGGACTGGGTCAAACTGGCGGTCAACCGTGCTCGCGCCAGCAGCACCCCGGCGATCTTCTGGCTCGACCCGATGCGCGCCCACGACGGCGTGGTGATCGAAAAGGTTCAGGCCTACCTGAAGGATCACGACACCAGCGGTCTGGACATCCAGATCATGGCGCCGGTCGATGCAATGAAGTACACCCTGCAGCGCACCCGCGAAGGCAAGGACACCATTTCGGTGACCGGCAACGTACTGCGCGACTACCTGACCGACCTGTTCCCGATCATGGAACTGGGCACCAGCGCCAAAATGCTGTCGATCGTGCCGCTGATGAACGGCGGTGGCCTGTTCGAAACCGGCGCCGGCGGTTCGGCTCCGAAGCACGTGCAGCAACTGGTTGAAGAAAACTTCCTGCGCTGGGATTCGCTGGGTGAGTTCCTCGCCCTGGCCGCTTCCCTTGAGCATCTGGGCGTGAACTACAACAACCCGAAAGCGCTGGTGCTGTCGAAAACCCTGGACCAGGCCACTGGCCAGTTCCTCGACAACAACAAGTCGCCATCGCGCAAAGTCGGCAACATCGACAACCGCGGCAGCCACTTCTACCTGGCGATGTACTGGGCTCAGGCCCTGGCGGCCCAGACTGAAGACGCTGCACTGCAAGCGCAGTTCGCGACTCTGGCCAAAACCCTGACCGAGAACGAAGCAACCATCGTTGCCGAGCTCAACGCCGTTCAGGGCAAGCCAGTCGACATCGGTGGTTACTACCACGCCGACGCCGAGCTGATCAGCAAGGCCATGCGCCCAAGTGCAACCTTCAACGCGGCGATTGCTGCGCTGGTTTAAGGTTGTAATGCGTTAAACAAACCCCGGCCTTGTGCCGGGGTTTGTGTTTTCAGAGTTCACACAAATACCCTGTGGGAGCGAGCCTGCTCGCGAATGCGGTTTATCATTCAGCATCGTCATAGGCTGGCCCACCGCTTTCGCGAGCAGGCTCGCTCCCACAGTTGACCGCGCTACCGTCGAGGAAATCTTATGGAATGGCTCCCCCACATCACCGTCGCCACCATCGTCGAGGACAACGGCCGCTTCCTGATGGTCGAGGAGCACAAGGGCGGGCGCAATGTGCTCAACCAGCCCGCCGGCCATCTCGATCCGGATGAAACCCTGATTGACGCGGCCATTCGCGAAACCCTTGAAGAAACCGGCTGGGACGTCGAACCCACCGGCGTGACAGGCATTTATCTGTACACCGCACCGAGCAACGGCGTGACTTACCAGCGTGTGTGCTTCAGCGCCAAAGCCGTTCAGCACCATCCGGATTACCAGCTCGACGACGGCATCGTCGGCGCCAAGTGGCTGACCCGCGACGAATTGATCGCCCAGCGCGACAACTGGCGCAGCGAGCTGATCATCCGTTGCATCGACGATTATCTGGCCGGTCATCACTTCAGCCTCGAACTGATCCGCCCTTCTCTTTAGCCTTGCGGCCGCGAGCCTGATAGAATCGCGCCCTTTTCCAAGACACTCATTGAATCCCTATGCGTGATCCAGCCCCTTCTGACACATCCAAGAAGCGCGTCATTGTCGGCATGTCCGGCGGCGTGGACTCTTCCGTTTCCGCCCTTCTGCTGATCGAGCAGGGTTATGAAGTGGAAGGCCTGTTCATGAAGAACTGGGAAGAAGACGACGGAACGGAATACTGCACCGCCATGGACGACCTGGCGGATGCTCGGGCTGTCTGCGACAAGATCGGCATAAAGCTGCATACCGCCAACTTTGCCGCCGAGTACTGGGACAACGTGTTCGAGCACTTCCTCGCCGAATACAAAGCCGGTCGCACGCCGAACCCGGACATCCTGTGCAACCGCGAGATCAAGTTCAAAGCGTTCCTCGACTACGCGATGATGCTCGGCGCCGACCTGATCGCCACCGGCCACTATGTGCGCCGCCGCGACATCGATGGCCGCACCGAACTGCTCAAGGGCCTCGATCCGAACAAGGATCAGAGCTACTTCCTGCACGCCGTTGGTGGCGAACAGATCGCCAAGACCCTGTTCCCGGTCGGCGAGCTGGAAAAGCCTGAAGTCCGCGCGATTGCCGAGAAGTACGAACTGGCTACCGCCAAGAAGAAGGATTCCACCGGGATCTGCTTCATCGGCGAGCGTCGTTTCAGCGATTTCCTCAAGCAATACCTGCCGGCACAACCGGGTGAGATCAAGACCACCGAAGGCGAAGTCATTGGCCGTCACCACGGTTTGATGTACCACACCATCGGCCAGCGCCAGGGCCTCGGCATCGGTGGTTTGAAAGATGCCGGCGATGAGCCGTGGTACGTGCTGCGCAAGGATCTGGAAACCAACGAGCTGATCGTCGGCCAAGGCAACAACCATCCGTGGCTGTTCTCCAGCGCCCTGCTCGCTTCGGAAATCTACTGGGTCAACCCGATCGACCTGAGCCAGCCGCTGCGCCTGACGGCGAAAGTGCGTTATCGCCAGAGCGATCAGGCCTGCACCCTGGAAAAAACCGCCAGCGGTTATCGCGCCGTGTTCGACGAACCGCAACGCGCGGTGACGCCGGGCCAGTCGGTCGTTTTCTATGACGGCGAAATCTGCCTCGGCGGCGGCGTGATCGAAGTGGCCGAGCCGTGGAGCGGCCAGGCATGAGCCCGACTCAGGAGCAACTGACAGCGCTGGGCGGTGTGTTTCTCGCCGCCGTGCTGGTGGATCGCATCGCCAAGACCGGCCAGACCAACGAGGCCGGCCTGAGCTGCATGCTCGGCAGCCTGCTGGTGCGTGATCCGAAAGATACCCTGGACGTGTACGGCGGCGATGACATCAATCTGCGCGAAGGCTATCGCGCGTTGATTGGCGCACTGGAGCGCGACCCGAGCACCTTGCAGCGCGAGCCATTGCGCTACGCCCTGTCGATGCTCGGCCTGGAGCGACAACTGGCCAAGCGTGACGACATGCTCGAGACGATTGCCAAGCGCCTGCCGCAGATTCAGTCGCAAGTGGAACATTTCGGCCCCGCCCACGAAAACGTCGTAGCCGCTTGCGGCGCGTTGTATCAGGACACTTTGAGCACCCTGCGCCAGCGCATTCAGGTGCACGGCGACATGCGCAACCTGCAGCAGCCGAGCAACGCCTCGAAGATCCGCGCCCTGCTCCTCGCTGGTATCCGCTCGGCGCGCCTGTGGCGTCAGCTCGGTGGTCATCGCTGGCAGTTGGTGATCAGCCGCCGCAAGCTGCTCAAAGAGCTTTATCCGTTGATGCGCAGCGAGTAAACGCCGCGTCATGAAGGCTTTGTAGTCTGTAACGCGTAATACGCCGGTCAGTTGGCGACGGACCGGCGGATTTTTTCATGTATGATACGCGCCCCATTTCGTTGCCCGACTGTCCGAGAACACCCCATGCAGCTCTCTTCGCTCACTGCGGTTTCCCCTGTTGACGGCCGCTACGCCGGCAAAACCCAGGCCCTGCGCCCGATTTTCAGCGAGTACGGCCTGATCCGTGCCCGCGTTCTGGTTGAAGTGCGCTGGCTCCAGCGCCTGGCCGCCCACGCTGGTATCCCTGAAGTGCCAGCCTTCTCCGCCGAGGCCAACGCCGTTCTCAACGAACTGGCTGAAAACTTCTCGCTGGAGCACGCCGAGCGCGTCAAAGAGATCGAGCGCACCACCAACCACGACGTCAAAGCGATCGAATACCTGCTCAAAGAGCAGGCGGCCAAGCTGCCAGAGCTGGCCAAGGTCAGCGAATTCATCCACTTTGCCTGCACCAGCGAAGACATCAACAACCTGTCCCACGCCCTGATGCTGCGCGAAGGCCGTGACGACGTGATGCTGCCGCTGATGCGCCAGACCGCCAACGCCATCCGCGAACTGGCCATCCGTTTTGCCGACGTGCCAATGCTGTCGCGCACCCACGGTCAGCCGGCGTCGCCGACTACTTTGGGCAAAGAACTGGCCAACGTGGTTTACCGTCTCGAGCGTCAGATTGCTCAAGTCGCTGCCGTACCGCTGCTGGGCAAGATCAACGGCGCTGTCGGCAACTACAACGCGCACCTGTCGGCCTACCCGCAAATCGATTGGGAAGCCAACGCCCGCGCCTTCATCGAAGACGAACTCGGCCTGGGCTTCAACCCGTACACCACGCAGATCGAACCGCATGACTACATCGCCGAGCTGTTCGACGCAATCGCGCGTTTCAACACCATCCTGATCGACTTCGACCGTGACATCTGGGGCTACATTTCCCTGGGTTATTTCAAGCAACGCACCATCGCTGGCGAAATCGGTTCGTCGACCATGCCGCACAAGGTCAACCCGATCGACTTCGAAAATTCCGAAGGCAACCTGGGTATCGCCAACGCATTGTTCCAGCACCTGGCGAGCAAACTGCCGATCTCCCGCTGGCAGCGCGACCTGACCGACTCCACCGTCCTGCGCAACCTCGGTGTCGGCTTCGCCCACAGCGTGATCGCTTACGAAGCCAGCCTCAAAGGCATCAGCAAACTGGAGCTCAACGAGCAGAAGATTGCCGCTGACCTCGATGCTTGCTGGGAAGTCCTGGCCGAGCCGATCCAGACCGTGATGCGTCGCTACAACATCGAAAACCCGTACGAAAAGCTGAAAGAACTGACCCGCGGCAAGGGCATCAGCCCTGAAGCGCTGCAGACTTTCATCGATGGCCTGGACATGCCAGCGCAAGCCAAAGCCGAGCTCAAGCAACTGACTCCGGCCAACTACATCGGCAACGCAGTGGCACAAGCCAAACGCATCTGATCGACCGTTTGCCCCGTTTGAGACGCCCGGCCGCGCCGGGCGTTTTTATTCCCGTCTGAAAAGTGCTTTTTTTCAATAGGTTACATATGAATTCCGATATTCCTCTTCAACTTCTGGGCGGCCTCACAGCACGCGAATTCCTGCGCGACTACTGGCAGAAAAAACCGCTGCTGATCCGCCAGGCAATTCCTGACTTCGAAAGCCCGATCGACGCCGACGAACTGGCCGGCCTGGCTCTGGAAGAAGAAGTCGAATCGCGCCTGGTCATCGAGCATGGCGAGCGTCCGTGGGAACTGCGTCGTGGCCCGTTCGCCGAAGACGAGTTCAGCAAACTGCCGGAAAAAGAGTGGACTTTGCTGGTCCAGGCGGTTGATCAGTTCGTGCCGGAAGTCAGCGAACTGCTGGAAAACTTCCGCTTCCTGCCGAGCTGGCGCGTCGACGACGTGATGATCAGCTTCGCCGCACCAGGTGGCAGCGTCGGCCCGCATTTCGACAATTACGATGTGTTCCTGCTGCAGGGCCACGGCAAGCGCAACTGGAAAATCGGCCAGATGTGCGATTCCGAGAGCCCGCTGCTGCAACACGCCGACCTGCGCATCCTCGCTGAATTCCACGAGACTGAAGAGTGGGTGCTGGAGCCGGGCGACATGCTCTACCTGCCGCCGCGCCTGGCCCATTGCGGTGTCGCGGTCGACAACTGCATGACCTACTCGGTCGGTTTCCGCGCGCCAAGCGCCGCTGAAGTGCTGACCCACTTCACCGACTTCCTCAGCCAGTTCCTGACTGACGAAGAGCGCTACACCGATGCCGATGCCAAGCCGGCGGTCGATCCGCACCAGATTCAACACGATGCATTGGATCGCCTGAAAAGCCTGCTCGCCGAACACATGAGCGATGAGCGTCTGCTGCTGACCTGGTTCGGCCAGTACATGACGGAGCCGCGCTACCCGGAACTGGTGGTCGGCCCGCAAGACGTCGAAGAAGAAGACTTCCTCGCCGCCCTGCAGGACGGCGCTGTACTGATTCGCAACCCGAGCGCACGCCTGGCCTGGTCGGAAGTCGACGACGATCTGCTGCTGTTCGCCAGCGGCCAGAGCCGTTACCTGCCGGGCAAGCTGCGCGAACTGTTGAAGCTGATCTGCGCCGCTGACGCCCTGCACGCCGACAACCTCGGTGAGTGGCTGAGCGATGAAGACGGCCGCAGCCTGCTCTGCGAACTGGTCAAGCAAGGGAGCCTGGGGTTCGCCGATGAATAAAATTCGCGTTCGTGTCGCAGACTGGCAGAAGGATATCGCCGAGATCCGGCGCATTCGTGAAACGGTGTTCATCGCCGAACAATCGGTACCACCCGAGCTTGAGTGGGACGCGGATGACGCGACCGCCGTGCATTTTCTGGCGTTCGAAGGCGACTTCCCGATCGGCACGGCGCGACTGTTGTCCGACGGCCATATCGGTCGGGTTTCGGTACTCAAAGACTGGCGCGGAATGAAGGTCGGTGACGCGCTGATGCAAGCGGTCATCGCTGAAGCCGAAGCGCGCGGCTTGCAGCAACAGAAGCTCAGCGCGCAGGTGCAGGCCACGGCGTTCTATGAGCGCCTGGGCTTCAGCCTGGTCAGCGAGGAGTTTCTTGAAGCCGGGATTCCGCATGTTGATATGGTTCGGCATTCGGCTTAAGACCGCGGCGCGGCCTTCGCGAGCAGGCTCGCTCCCACAGGAGATCTGTGCCTGACACACAATTTGTGTCCGCTGGAGATCTACTGTGGGAGCGAGCCTGCTCGCGAAGAGGCCCGCCAGCACACCGCAAAACGCCCCGCCATTTTCGGATGCCGGGGCGTTTTGCTGTCTACGATTCAACTTGCCCCACCCCGGGCCGACAAACTGGCAATATCAAGCCTTTCGAACGCGGAGATAACGGACATGTCCCTACGCACCCTGCTCACCACCCTGCTGCTCGGCTGCAGTTTTTCGGTGCTGGCAGCCACAGAAATCGTTCCCCTCAAATACCACACCAGCGCTGACATGCTGCCGGTCGCCCAGGATTTCATCGGTCAGGACGGTCAGGTCAGCGCTTACGGCAACCAACTGATCGTCAAAGCCGAGCCGGGCAAGATTGAGGAACTGAAGGACTTTCTGGCGCAACTCGATACCGCACCGAAGCGCTTGCTGATCACCGTCGACACCAACGAAAACAACGGCCGTGGCGACGAAGGTTATTCAGTCAATGGCGCCCAGCCGAACCAGACCCGGATCATCAGCCGCAGCACCACCAGCCGCAACGGCGGCGTTCAGCAAGTGCAGACCAGTGAAGGCACTCCGGCGCTGATTCAGGTTGGCCAGAGCGTGCCAATCACCAACACCCAGAGCGATTCCTACGGCGGTTACAGCAGCGAGACTCAATACCGCAACGTCACCCAGGGCTTCTACGTCACCGCCAGCGTCACCGGCGAAACCGTCCATCTGGCAATCAGTACCAACCGTGACCGCATGAGCCAGGAACGTCCCGATGTAGTGAACGTGCAAAGTACCGACACAACCGTCACCGGGCGCCTCGGTGAGTGGATCACGCTGGCGGGTGTCAACAGCCAGACTCAGGCCGATAAACAGGGCCTGACCCGCAGCTACTCGACTCAGGGCCGCGATGACATGACCTTGCGGGTGAAAGTCGACGCGCTGGACTAAAGCACCGAAAACTGACTGATTAGTCGTATTAGACGAAAGATGTAGTGCCTGAAAAAAAGCACTACAAAACGTTTGACGCGAAAAAAAAGCGAAGGCATGATGGCCTCGCTCCCGCTAATCAGAGGCCCTGGCAAGGGCCTTCGAAGCGCCGTTCGCACCTACCCCGCGAACCGTTTCGTGTCTGTACCGCCCACAAGGTGTGTTTGACGAGGTTGCCGACTGGAACGAAGTTGTCCCGAGGGACGGAAGCGTATTTAGGTAACCCGGCTTCACGCTGCAGACCGCATAAAGGCCCACGACGCCGGAATGCGCCCGCACCGCGCCACTACCTGCTCACTTTCCCCTCGAGCCCATCGTTCATCCCGTCGCCTACCCCGCCGAATCCGACTTGACCACCTAAGCTTCTGGTCAGCGAGCGCAGGAATTTTCCACCGCAGAACAACTTTTCATAAAAGACGCGACGAGGTTTATCTCCATGGCACTGACACGCGAACAGCAAATTGCAGCCCTCGAAAAAGACTGGGCCGAGAACCCGCGCTGGAAAGGCGTGACTCGCACTTACTCCGCTGCCGACGTGGTCCGCCTGCGTGGCTCGGTTCAGCCTGAGCACACCTTCGCGAAGATGGGCGCCGAGAAGCTGTGGAACCTGGTCACCCAGGGTGCCAAGCCGTCCTTCCGTCCAGAGAAAGATTTCGTCAACTGCATGGGCGCCCTGACTGGCGGCCAGGCTGTTCAGCAGGTCAAGGCCGGTATCCAGGCGATCTACCTGTCCGGCTGGCAGGTGGCTGCGGACAACAACTCTGCAGAATCGATGTACCCGGATCAGTCGCTGTACCCGGTGGACTCGGTGCCAACCGTGGTCAAGCGCATCAACAACTCGTTCCGTCGTGCTGACCAGATCCAGTGGAAGGCCGGCAAGAACCCGGGCGATGAAGGCTACATCGACTACTTCGCGCCGATCGTGGCCGACGCTGAAGCCGGTTTCGGCGGCGTACTCAACGCCTACGAGCTGATGAAAAGCATGATCGAAGCAGGCGCCGCTGGCGTTCACTTCGAAGACCAACTGGCTTCGGTGAAGAAATGCGGCCACATGGGCGGCAAGGTTCTGGTGCCAACCCAGGAAGCCGTCCAGAAGCTGACCGCTGCCCGTCTGGCAGCTGACGTTGCCGGCACGCCGACCATCATTCTGGCCCGCACCGACGCCAACGCGGCCGACCTGCTGACCTCCGACTGCGACCCGTACGATCAGCCATTCGTGACCGGCGAGCGTACTCAGGAAGGTTTTTACAAGGTACGTGCCGGTCTGGATCAAGCGATCGCCCGTGGCCTGGCTTACGCGCCGTACGCCGACCTGATCTGGTGCGAAACCGCCAAGCCGGATCTGGAAGAAGCCCGTCGCTTTGCTGAAGCGATCAAGAAGGAATACCCGGACCAGCTGCTGTCGTACAACTGCTCGCCTTCCTTCAACTGGAAGAAGAACCTGGACGACGCGACCATCGCCAAGTTCCAGCGCGAACTGTCCGCCATGGGCTACAAGCACCAGTTCATCACCCTGGCCGGCATTCACAACATGTGGCACAGCATGTTCAACCTGGCGCACGACTACGCCCGCAACGACATGACTGCCTACGTGAAGCTGCAGGAGCAGGAATTCGCTGACGCCGCCAAGGGTTACACCTTCGTTGCACACCAGCAGGAAGTGGGCACTGGCTACTTCGATGACATGACCACCGTGATCCAGGGCGGCTCGTCCTCGGTGACCGCGTTGACCGGTTCGACCGAAGAAGAACAGTTCCACTGATTCAGCTTCACCTGAGCAAACGGCCTTTGCGGACCGAATAAAAAACCAACCGCAAAGCCGCAAGACTGACGCCCCGACTGGATCGGGGCGTTTTTTTGCCTGGGGAAATGCATGCGTGCACTGTAGGAGCTGCCGAAGGCTGCGATCTTTTGATTTTACTTTTGGAAGGCAGGATCAAGAGATCGCAGCCTTCGGCAGCTCCTACAGGGGACTGCGGCGACCGCGCGAAACATTGATCTGAAGCGCAACAAGCGTCAGAAATTTCCGCTAAAACGGTAGGCCTCGCTACTTGCAGTAACGCGCAAGTAAGACAACTTCCCAGCCACTCACTCGTTAAACAGTTACAAAACCACTCCAAACGATATCAATTATCATTTAGCGGCAACTATGTTCGTTACAAACCCTACAAAACATAATTGATGGAAACCCGGCTAATGCCCGCAACGCATGGGCCGCAGGGCTATGGGCAAGCGCTATGTCCTTAATCCGGTAAATAATTTCGCCTTTGGAATTTTACTTGCCGGGTGTTTAGCCATAAAATCAGCCCGATTGATTGCTGCGACATATCGTCACTGCCTTATTTCTTTATCAAGCTCAGAGACCTTTGCTCTCTGTTAAGGATTACCAGCATGCCCGAAGCGACAGGACTCATGGCCCACAACTGGGGCTTTGCCATTTTCCTTCTGGGTGTCGTCGGCCTGTGTGCCTTCATGCTTGGCGTCTCCAGCCTCCTCGGGTCAAAAGCCTGGGGTCGCAGCAAAAACGAACCGTTCGAGTCGGGCATGCTACCTACCGGTGGCGCCCGCTTGCGGCTCTCAGCCAAATTCTATCTGGTCGCGATGCTCTTCGTGATCTTCGATATCGAAGCCCTCTTTCTCTTTGCATGGTCTGTGTCCGTCCGCGAAAGCGGCTGGACCGGATTCGTCGAAGCTCTCGTTTTCATAGCAATTCTGTTGGCAGGTCTTGTCTACCTGTTCCGAGTGGGCGCCCTTGACTGGGCTCCGGAAGCTCGTCGCAAGCGGCAGGCGAAGCTGAAACAATGAGGCTTTGGCAATGCAATACAATCTCACCAGGATCGACCCCGATGCTCCTAACGAGCAGTATCCGATTGGCCAGCGGGAAACCGTTGCCGATCCGTTAGAAGATCAAGTCCACAAAAACATTTTCATGGGCAAGCTGGAAGACGTGCTGAGTGGCGCGGTCAACTGGGGACGTAAAAACTCCCTGTGGCCGTACAACTTCGGCCTGTCGTGCTGCTACGTGGAAATGACCACCGCCTTCACGGCGCCCCACGACATCGCGCGCTTTGGCGCCGAAGTGATCCGGGCCTCGCCGCGTCAGGCCGACTTCATGGTTATCGCCGGTACCTGCTTCATCAAGATGGCGCCGATCATTCAGCGCCTCTACGAGCAAATGCTCGAACCGAAATGGGTTATTTCCATGGGTTCGTGCGCCAACTCCGGCGGCATGTACGACATCTACTCCGTGGTTCAAGGCGTAGACAAGTTCCTGCCCGTGGACGTCTACGTACCTGGCTGCCCGCCCCGTCCGGAAGCATTTCTGCAAGGCTTGATGCTGTTGCAGGAATCGATTGGACAGGAGCGTCGTCCGCTTTCCTGGGTCGTTGGTGATCAAGGCGTGTACCGCGCCGACATGCCATCGCAGAAGGAACAGCGCCGCGAACAGCGAATCGCAGTCACCAATCTGCGCAGCCCTGACGAAGTCTGATCCAGTTCTGTTCCAAGTAACGAGAAGCTGGCTTCATTCTTTACGTTGACCGAAAGCGAAAAAATAACCATGACTACAGGCAGTGCTCTGTACATCCCGCCTTACAAGGCAGACGACCAGGATGTGGTCGTCGAACTGAACAACCGTTTTGGCGCCGAAGCGTTCACCGCGCAGGCAACCCGCACCGGCATGCCGGTGCTGTGGGTAGCCCGCGCCAGACTGGTTGAAGTCCTGACTTTCCTGCGCAACCTGCCCAAGCCGTACGTCATGCTCTATGACCTGCACGGCGTGGACGAGCGTCTGCGCACCAAGCGTCAAGGGCTGCCGACCGGCGCCGATTTCACCGTGTTCTATCACCTCATGTCGCTGGAGCGTAATAGTGACGTGATGATCAAGGTGGCCTTGTCCGAAGGCGACCTCAGCATGCCTTCCGTCACCAGCATCTGGCCGAACGCCAACTGGTACGAACGCGAAGTCTGGGACATGTTCGGCATCGACTTCAAAGGCCACCCGCACCTGTCGCGCATCATGATGCCGCCGACCTGGGAAGGTCACCCGCTGCGCAAGGACTTCCCGGCGCGCGCCACCGAATTCGACCCATACAGCCTCAACCTCGCCAAGCAGCAGCTGGAAGAGGAAGCCGCACGTTTCCGTCCGGAAGACTGGGGCATGAAGCGTTCCGGTGCCAACGAGGACTACATGTTCCTCAACCTCGGCCCGAACCACCCTTCGGCGCACGGTGCGTTCCGCATCATCTTGCAGCTGGACGGCGAAGAGATCGTCGACTGCGTCCCGGACATCGGTTACCACCACCGTGGCGCCGAGAAGATGGGCGAGCGTCAGTCCTGGCACAGCTACATTCCGTACACCGACCGTATCGACTATCTCGGCGGCGTGATGAACAACCTGCCGTACGTGCTCTCGGTCGAGAAGCTCGCCGGCATCAAGGTGCCGCAGAAGGTCGATGTCATCCGCATCATGATGGCCGAGTTCTTCCGGATCACCAGCCACCTGCTGTTCCTGGGTACCTACATCCAGGACGTCGGCGCCATGACCCCGGTGTTCTTCACCTTCACCGACCGCCAGAAGGCGTACACGGTGATCGAGGCGATTACCGGTTTCCGTCTGCACCCGGCCTGGTACCGCATCGGCGGCGTCGCCCACGACCTGCCGCGCGGCTGGGAAAAACTGGTCAAGGACTTCGTCGAGTGGATGCCCAAGCGTCTGGACGAATACACCAAGGCCGCCCTGCAGAACAGCATCCTCAAGGGTCGTACCATCGGCGTTGCCGCCTACAACACCAAAGAAGCCCTGGAATGGGGCGTCACCGGTGCCGGCCTGCGTTCGACCGGTTGCGATTTCGACCTGCGTAAAGCGCGTCCGTACTCGGGTTACGAGAACTTCGAATTCGAAGTGCCGCTGGCCGTCAACGGCGATGCCTACGACCGCTGCATGGTTCGCGTCGAAGAGATGCGCCAGAGCATCAAGATCATCGATCAATGCATGCGCAACATGCCGGAAGGCCCGTACAAGGCGGATCACCCGCTGACCACGCCGCCGCCGAAAGAGCGCACGCTGCAGCACATCGAAACCCTGATCACGCACTTCCTGCAGGTTTCGTGGGGCCCGGTCATGCCGGCCAACGAATCCTTCCAGATGATCGAAGCGACCAAGGGCATCAACAGTTATTACCTGACGAGCGACGGCGGCACCATGAGCTACCGTACCCGGATCCGTACTCCGAGCTTCCCGCATCTGCAGCAGATCCCTTCGGTGATCAAAGGCAGCATGGTCGCGGACTTGATTGCGTACCTGGGTAGTATCGACTTCGTTATGGCCGACGTGGACCGCTAAGCATGAACAGCACGCTTATCCAGACAGACCGTTTCACCTTGAGTGAAACCGAGCGCTCGGCCATCGAGCACGAGCTGCATCACTACGAAGACCCGCGCGCGGCGTCGATCGAAGCCCTGAAGATCGTTCAGAAGGAACGCGGCTGGGTGCCGGATGGCGCCCTGTACGCGATCGGCGAGATCCTCGGCATCCCGGCCAGCGACGTTGAAGGCGTGGCGACGTTCTACAGCCAGATCTTCCGTCAGCCGGTCGGCCGCCACATCATTCGCGTCTGCGACAGCATGGTCTGCTACATCGGCGGCCACGAGTCGGTGGTCAGCGAAATCCAGAACAATCTGGGCATCGGCCTGGGTCAGACCACCGCCGACGGTCGTTTCACCCTGCTGCCTGTCTGCTGCCTCGGCAACTGCGACAAGGCACCGGCGCTGATGATCGACGACGACACCTTTGGCGACGTGCAGCCTGCTGGCGTGGCCAAACTGCTCGAGGGCTACGTATGACCCTGACATCTTTTGGTCCAGCAAACCGCATCCAGCGCTCGGCCGAGACTCACCCGCTGACCTGGCGTCTGCGCGATGACGGCGAAGCCGTGTGGCTCGACGAGTACCAGGCCAAGAACGGCTACGCCGCTGCACGCAAAGCCTTCGCCGAGATGGATCAGGACGCCATCGTCCAGACCGTCAAAGACGCCGGCCTCAAGGGTCGCGGCGGCGCCGGCTTCCCCACTGGCGTGAAGTGGGGCCTGATGCCCAAGGACGAATCCATCAACATCCGCTACCTGCTGTGCAACGCGGATGAAATGGAGCCGAACACCTGGAAAGACCGCATGCTGATGGAGCAACTGCCCCATCTGCTGATCGAAGGCATGCTGATCAGTGCCCGTGCGCTGAAAACCTACCGTGGCTATATCTTCCTGCGCGGCGAATACACCACCGCCGCCAAGCACCTCAACCGTGCAGTGGAAGAAGCCAAGGCGGCCGGCCTGCTGGGCAAGAACATCCTCGGTTCGGGTTTCGATTTCGAGCTGTTCGTCCACACCGGCGCCGGGCGTTACATCTGCGGTGAAGAAACCGCACTGATCAACTCCCTCGAAGGCCGCCGCGCCAACCCGCGCTCCAAGCCGCCCTTCCCTGCCGCCGTCGGCGTGTGGGGCAAGCCGACCTGCGTGAACAACGTCGAAACCCTGTGCAACGTTCCGGCGATCATTGCCGACGGCGTTGACTGGTACAAATCGTTGGCCCGCGAAGGTTCCGAAGACATGGGCACCAAGCTCATGGGCTTCTCCGGCAAGGTCAAGAATCCGGGCCTGTGGGAACTGCCATTCGGCGTCACCGGTCGTGAACTCTTCGAAGACTACGCCGGCGGCATGCGCGACGGCTTCAAGCTCAAAGCCTGGCAGCCAGGCGGTGCCGGTACCGGTTTCCTCCTGCCCGAGCACCTCGACGCACAAATGTATGCCGGCGGCATCGCCAAAGTGGGCACCCGCATGGGTACCGGTCTGGCAATGGCGGTGGACGACAGCGTCAACATGGTCTCGCTGCTGCGCAACATGGAGCAGTTCTTCGCCCGTGAATCCTGCGGTTTCTGCACCCCGTGCCGTGATGGCCTGCCATGGAGCGTCAAGCTGCTGATGGCCATCGAACAGGGCAAGGGCCAGCCGGGCGACATCGAGACCCTGCTGGGTCTGGTCGGTTTCCTCGGCCCGGGCAAGACCTTCTGTGCTCACGCACCGGGAGCCGTGGAGCCGCTGGGCAGCGCCATCAAATACTTCCGTCCAGAGTTCGAAGCCGGTATCGCGCCTGTCAGCGCCGCCGTCCCGCCTCTGGCAAGGCCGATCGTAGTCGGCGCGTAAACGCTTAAAAAGGCGAAGGGTCCGTGCCCTTCGCCTTTCGTCCGATGACGCCCTTCGGGGCTGTTTGGATTCGGACGCATAACAAGATTCCATTAGCCACGCCCGCTGACACCGGGCCAACGAAGACCTTTGAACCATGGCCACTATCCACGTAGACGGCAAAGCGCTCGAAGTCGACGGGGCAGACAACCTGTTACAGGCATGTCTGTCGCTGGGCCTCGACATTCCATATTTCTGCTGGCACCCCGCGCTCGGTAGCGTCGGGGCCTGCCGCCAGTGCGCGGTCAAGCAGTACACCGACGAGAACGACACCCGTGGTCGCATCGTCATGTCCTGCATGACCCCGGCCACCGACAACACCTGGATCTCCATCGACGATGAAGAATCCAAGGCGTTCCGCGCCAGTGTTGTCGAGTGGCTGATGACCAACCACCCGCACGACTGCCCGGTGTGCGAGGAAGGCGGTCACTGCCACCTGCAAGACATGACAGTGATGACCGGCCACAACGAGCGCCGCTATCGCTTCAGCAAACGCACCCACCAGAACCAGCAACTGGGCCCGTTCATTTCCCACGAAATGAACCGCTGCATCGCTTGCTACCGCTGCGTGCGTTTCTACAAGGACTACGCCGGCGGCACTGACCTCGGTGTATTCGGCGCCCACGACAACGTGTACTTCGGTCGCGTTGAAGACGGCACCCTCGAAAGCGAGTTCTCCGGCAACCTCACCGAGGTCTGCCCGACCGGTGTGTTCACCGACAAGACTCACTCCGAGCGCTACAACCGCAAGTGGGACATGCAGTTCGCGCCAAGCATCTGCCACGGCTGCTCGAGCGGTTGCAACATCTCCCCGGGGGAGCGTTACGGTGAACTTCGTCGCATCGAAAACCGTTTCAACGGTTCGGTGAACCAGTACTTCCTCTGCGACCGTGGCCGTTTCGGTTATGGCTACGTCAACCGCACCGACCGCCCACGTCAGCCGCTGTTGGCCGATGGCACCAAGCTCAGCCTCGACGCTGCGCTGGACAAAGCCGCCGACCTGCTGCGCGGACGCAATATCGTCGGCATCGGTTCGCCGCGCGCCAGCCTTGAAAGCAACTACGCGTTGCGCGAACTGGTCGGCGCCGAGCACTTCTATTCGGGTATCGAAGCCTCCGAGCTGGAGCGCATCCGTCTGGTCCTGCAAGTGCTGAACGACAGCCCGCTGCCAGTGCCGAACATGCGCGACATCGAAGACCATGACGCGATCTTCGTCCTCGGTGAAGACCTGACCCAGACCGCTGCGCGTATGGCGCTGGCCTTGCGTCAGTCGGTCAAGGGCAAGGCTGAAGACATGGCCGAAGCCATGCGCGTCCAGCCTTGGCTCGACGCGGCGGTGAAGAACATCGGTCAGCACGCGCTGAACCCGCTGTTCATTGCCAGCCTCGCCGAAACCAAGCTCGACGACGTTGCCGAAGAGTGCGTACACGCCGCTCCGGATGATCTGGCGCGCATCGGTTTCGCCGTTGCGCACGCTCTGGATGCCAGCGCACCGGCCGTCGAAGGTCTGGACGCTGAAGCTCTGGAACTGGCGCAGCGCATCGCCGATGCCCTGCTCGCCGCCAAGCGTCCGCTGATCATCGCCGGTACTTCGCTGGGCTCCAAAGCCTTGATCGAAGCTGCCGCGAACATCGCCAAAGCCCTGAAGCTGCGCGAGAAGAACGGTTCGATCAGCCTGATCGTGCCGGAAGCCAACAGCCTAGGTCTGGCCATGCTCGGTGGCGAATCGGTCGACGCCGCGCTGCAAGCGGTCATCGATGGCAAGGCCGATGCGATCGTCGTGCTGGAAAACGATCTGTACACCCGCACTGCCAAAACCAAGGTCGATGCCGCACTGAACGCCGCGAAAGTGGTGATCGTTGCCGACCATCAGAAAACCGCCACCACTGATCGCGCGCACCTGGTTCTGCCAGCGGCGAGCTTCGCCGAGGGCGACGGTACGCTGGTCAGCCAGGAAGGCCGCGCCCAGCGCTTCTTCCAGGTTTTCGATCCGCAATACCTCGACGCGAGCATTCTGGTGCACGAAGGCTGGCGCTGGCTGCACGCCTTGCGCGCCACCCTGCTGAACCAGCCGATCGACTGGACGCAACTCGACCACGTCACCGCTGCCGTTGCCTCGAGCACCGCGCAACTGGCGCGCATCGTTGATGCTGCACCTTCCGCTGCGTTCCGCATCAAGGGTCTGAAACTGGCGCGTGAGCCGCTGCGTTATTCCGGTCGCACCGCCATGCGCGCCGACATCAGCGTTCACGAACCGCGCACCCCGCAAGACCAGGACACCGCGTTCGCGTTCTCCATGGAAGGTTACTCGGGCTCTGCCGAACCGCGTCAGCAGGTTCCGTTCGCCTGGTCGCCGGGCTGGAACTCGCCACAAGCGTGGAACAAGTTCCAGGACGAAGTCGGTGGTCATCTGCGCGCTGGCGACCCGGGCACACGCCTGATCGAAAGCAGCGGTGACTCGTTGAACTGGTTCGCTGCTGCGCCGCGTGCGTTCAACCCGGCGCCGGGTACCTGGCAAGCCGTGCCGTTCTTCCACCTGTTCGGCAGCGAAGAAAATTCTTCGAAAGCCGCCCCGGTGCAAGAGCGCATTCCGGCGCCTTATGTGGCGCTGGCGAAGTCCGAAGCGGATCGTCTGGGCGTCAACGACGGTGCCCTGCTGAGCCTGAACGTGGCCGGTCAGACATTGCGTCTGCCGCTGCGCATCAATGAAGAACTGGGCGCCGGTCTGGTGGCATTGCCTGCGGGCATCGCCGGCATTCCACCGGCATTCGCCGGCGTGTCCGTCGACGGTCTGCAGGAGGCAGCGCAATGACCTGGTTCACCCCTGAAGTGATCGATGTGATCCTGACGGTCATCAAAGCCATCGTGATCCTGCTGGCCGTAGTGGTCGCAGGCGCCTTGCTCAGCTTTGTCGAACGTCGCCTGCTGGGCTGGTGGCAGGACCGTTACGGTCCGAACCGCGTTGGCCCGTTCGGCATGTTCCAGATCGCCGCCGACATGCTGAAGATGTTCTTCAAGGAAGACTGGACCCCACCGTTTGCCGACAAGGTGATCTTCACCATGGCGCCGGTGGTGGCCATGTCCGCCCTGCTGATCGCCTTTGCGATCATCCCGATCACCCCGACCTGGGGCGTGGCGGACCTGAACATCGGCTTGCTGTTCTTCTTCGCCATGGCCGGTCTGTCGGTCTACGCGGTGCTGTTCGCCGGCTGGTCGAGCAACAACAAGTTCGCCCTGCTCGGCAGCTTGCGTGCCTCGGCGCAGACCGTGTCCTACGAAGTGTTCATGGGCCTGGCTCTGATGGGCATCGTGGTGCAGGTCGGCTCGTTCAACATGCGCGACATCGTCGAGTACCAGGCGCAGAACCTGTGGTTCATCATTCCGCAGTTCTTCGGCTTCTGTACCTTCTTCATCGCTGGCGTCGCCGTGACTCACCGTCACCCGTTCGACCAGCCGGAAGCGGAACAGGAACTGGCCGACGGTTACCACATTGAATACGCCGGTATGAAATGGGGCATGTTCTTCGTCGGTGAATACATCGGCATCATCCTGATCTCGGCGCTGCTGGTCACCCTGTTCTTCGGTGGCTGGCACGGTCCGTTCGGCATCCTGCCGCAACTGTCCTTCGTCTGGTTCGCACTGAAGACCGCGTTCTTCATCATGCTGTTCATCCTGCTGCGCGCTTCCATCCCGCGTCCGCGTTATGACCAGGTGATGGATTTCAGCTGGAAATTCTGCCTGCCACTGACCCTGATCAATTTGCTGGTAACCGCTGCGGTTGTGTTGTTGAACACGCCTGCGGTTGCGGTTCAGTGAGGATTTGACCCATGTTCAAATATATTGGCGACATCGTTAAGGGTACCGGTACCCAGTTGCGCAGCCTGGTCATGGTCTTCGGCCATGGCTTTCGCAAGCGCGACACCCTGCAATACCCCGAGGAACAGGTCTACCTGCCGCCGCGTTACCGTGGCCGCATCGTCCTGACCCGCGACCCCGATGGCGAAGAACGCTGCGTAGCCTGCAACCTGTGCGCCGTGGCCTGCCCGGTGGGTTGCATCTCGCTGCAGAAAGCTGAAACCGAAGACGGTCGCTGGTACCCGGACTTCTTCCGGATCAACTTCTCGCGCTGCATTTTCTGCGGTCTCTGCGAGGAAGCCTGCCCGACCACCGCGATCCAGCTGACCCCGGATTTCGAGATGGCCGAGTTCAAACGTCAGGACCTGGTGTACGAGAAAGAAGATCTTTTGATCTCCGGCCCCGGCAAAAACCCTGATTACAACTTCTATCGTGTTGCAGGTATGGCAATCGCTGGCAAGCCGAAAGGCGCTGCGCAGAACGAAGCCGAACCGATCAACGTGAAGAGCTTGCTGCCTTAAGGAAGAACGATGGAATTCGCTTTCTATTTCGCATCGGGTATTGCTGTGGTGTCCACGCTGCGCGTGGTCACCAACACCAACCCCGTGCACGCCCTGCTCTACCTGATCATCTCGTTGATCGCCGTGGCCATGACCTTCTTCGCACTCGGCGCGCCGTTTGCCGGTGTGCTGGAAGTAATCGCCTACGCCGGCGCCATCATGGTGCTGTTCGTGTTCGTGGTGATGATGCTCAACCTCGGCCCGGCCTCGGTGCAGCAGGAACGCACCTGGCTCAAGCCCGGCATCTGGGCCGGACCGGTGATTCTTGCCGCGCTGCTGCTGGCCGAACTGCTGTATGTGCTGTTCGCTCATCAGAGCGGCCAGGCCATCGGCCACACCACCGTAGACGCGAAAGCCGTGGGCATCAGCCTGTTCGGCCCGTACCTGCTGGTGGTCGAACTCGCCTCGATGCTGCTGCTTGCTGCAGCCGTCACGGCGTTCCATTTGGGCCGTAACGAGGCGAAGGAGTAAGACATGCCTGCTATCCCTCTCGAGCATGGACTGGCCGTTGCCGGCATCCTGTTCTGCCTTGGTCTGGTCGGCCTGATGGTCCGCCGCAACATTTTGTTCGTGTTGATGAGTCTGGAAGTGATGATGAACGCCTCTGCCCTGGCCTTCATCGTTGCGGGCGCCCGCTGGGCGCAGCCGGATGGACAGATCATGTTCATCCTGGTGATCAGCCTTGCCGCAGCCGAGGCCAGTATTGGCCTGGCGATCCTGCTGCAACTGTATCGCCGCTTCCACACGCTCGATATCGACGCTGCCAGTGAGATGCGCGGATGAACCTACTCTTTCTGACTTTCGTATTCCCTCTGATCGGGTTCCTGTTGCTGTCGTTCTCGCGCGGCCGCTTCTCGGAAAACCTCTCGGCGCTGATCGGTGTCGGTTCGATCGGCCTCTCGGCCATCGTCACCGCTTACGTGATCTGGCAATTCAACGTCGCACCGCCGGAGGGTGGCGTGTACACCCAGGTGCTGTGGCGCTGGATGTCGGTGGAAGGTTTCCAGCCGAACTTCGCGCTGTATCTGGATGGCCTGTCGGTGACCATGCTCGGTGTGGTCGTCGGCGTCGGCTTCCTGATCCACCTGTTCGCGTCCTGGTACATGCGTGGCGAAGACGGTTACTCGCGCTTCTTCTCGTACACCAACCTGTTCATCGCCAGCATGCTGTTCCTGATCCTCGGCGATAACCTGCTGTTCATCTACTTCGGCTGGGAAGGCGTGGGCCTGTGCTCGTACCTGTTGATCGGTTTCTACTACAGCAACCGCAACAACGGTAACGCGGCACTCAAGGCGTTCATCGTCACCCGCATCGGCGACGTGTTCATGGCCATCGGCCTGTTCATCCTGTTCCAGCAACTGGGCACGTTGAACGTCCAGGAACTGCTGGTGCGTGCGCCGGAGCACTTCAAGGTCGGTGACTTCTGGATCGTTCTGGCCACCCTGATGCTGCTCGGTGGTGCTGTCGGTAAATCGGCGCAGCTGCCGCTGCAAACCTGGCTCGCGGATGCGATGGCCGGCCCTACCCCGGTTTCGGCACTGATCCACGCCGCGACCATGGTGACCGCCGGTGTCTACCTGATCGCCCGTACCCACGGTCTGTTTGCCTTGGCGCCGGACATCCTGCACCTCGTCGGCATCGTCGGTGGCGTGACCCTGGTACTGGCCGGTTTCGCCGCCCTGGTGCAGACCGACATCAAACGTATCCTCGCCTACTCGACCATGAGCCAGATCGGCTACATGTTCCTGGCGCTGGGCGTTGGCGCCTGGGAAGGCGCGATCTTCCACCTGATGACCCACGCCTTCTTCAAGGCCCTGCTGTTCCTTGCTTCCGGTGCGGTGATCGTTGCCTGCCACCACGAGCAGAACATCTTCAAGATGGGCGGTCTGTGGAAAAAACTGCCACTGGCCTACGCCAGCTTCATCGTCGGTGGTGCTGCGCTGGCCGCTCTGCCACTGGTTACCGCAGGCTTCTACTCCAAGGACGAAATCCTCTGGGAAGCGTTCGCCAGCGGCAATCAAGGTCTGCTTTACGCAGGTCTGGTCGGTGCGTTCATGACGTCGCTGTACACCTTCCGCCTGATCTTCATCGCGTTCCACGGTGAAGCCAAGACCGAAGCCCACGCCGGCCACGGCATTGCCCACTGGCTGCCATTGTCGGTGCTGATCGTGCTGTCGACTTTCGTCGGCGCGATGATCGTGCCGCCGCTGCACGGCGTACTGCCGCAAAGCGTCGGGCATGCCGGTGGCGAAGCCAAGCACAGTCTGGAAATCGCTTCGGGCGCCATCGCCCTGGCCGGTATCCTGCTGGCAGCGCTGCTGTTCCTCGGCAAGCGTCGCTTCGTCACGGCGATCGCCAACAGCGGCATCGGCCGTTTCCTTTCGGCCTGGTGGTTCGCTGCCTGGGGCTTCGACTGGATCTACGACAAACTGTTCGTCAAGCCGTACCTTGCGATCAGCCATGTACTGCGCAAAGACCCGCTCGACCAGACCATCGGTCTGATCCCGCGTATGGCCAAGGGTGGTCACACAGCCCTGAGCCGTACCGAGACCGGTCAACTGCGTTGGTATGCCGCCTCGATGGCTGCTGGTGCCGTGCTGGTGATCGGCGCCATCGTGCTGGTAGCGGTCTGATATGAACCTTGCGAATTTGCGAAAGGAAACGAGCCCGTCATGATTCTGCCTTGGCTAATCCTGATCCCCTTCATCGGCGGCCTGCTGTGCTGGATGGGTGAGCGCTTCGGCGCTACCCTCCCGCGCTGGATTGCGCTGTTGACCATGACCCTGGAACTCGCACTCGGCCTCTGGCTGTGGGCCCACGGTGACTATTCATTCGCACCGGCGCCGGGCGCCGATCCGACCTGGGCGCTTGAGTTCAAGCATGTCTGGATCCAGCGTTTCGGCATCAACGTGCACCTGGCTCTCGACGGCCTGTCGCTGTTGATGATCCTGCTGACCGGCCTGCTGGGTATCCTCTCGGTACTCTGCTCGTGGAAAGAGATTCAACGTCACGTTGGCTTCTTCCACCTCAACCTGATGTGGATCCTGGGCGGTGTGGTCGGCGTGTTCCTCGCCCTCGACCTGTTCATGTTCTTCTTCTTCTGGGAAATGATGCTGGTGCCGATGTATTTCCTCATCGCGCTCTGGGGTCACAGTTCTTCGGACGGCAAGAAAACCCGGATCTACGCAGCAACCAAGTTCTTCATCTTCACTCAGGCGTCCGGCCTGATCATGCTGGTGGCGATCCTCGGTCTGGTGCTGGTCAACTTCAACAACACCGGCGTGATCACCTTCAATTACGCCGACCTGTTGAAAACCAAGATGTCGATGACCACCGAGTACATTCTGATGCTCGGCTTCTTCATCGCCTTCGCGGTCAAGCTGCCAGTGGTTCCGTTCCACTCCTGGCTGCCTGATGCACACGCCCAGGCACCGACTGCCGGTTCCGTCGACCTCGCCGGTATCCTGCTGAAAACCGCAGCCTACGGTCTGCTGCGTTTCGCCCTGCCGCTGTTCCCGAACGCTTCGGCGGAGTTCGCGCCGATCGCCATGACCCTGGGTCTGATCGGGATCTTCTACGGCGCATTCCTGGCGTTCGCACAAACCGACATCAAGCGTCTGATTGCCTTCTCTTCCGTCTCCCACATGGGTTTCGTGTTGATCGGCATCTACTCCGGCAGCCAACTGGCGCTGCAAGGCGCAGTGATCCAGATGCTGGCGCACGGTCTGTCGGCAGCGGCACTGTTTATCCTCAGCGGTCAGTTGTACGAGCGTCTGCACACTCGTGACATGCGTGAGATGGGCGGTCTGTGGTCGCGTATCGCTTACCTGCCGGCCATCAGCCTGTTCTTCGCGGCTGCGTCGCTGGGCTTGCCGGGCACCGGTAACTTTGTCGGCGAGTTCCTGATCCTGATCGGTTCCTTCGCCAGCGCTCCATGGGTCACGGCGATTGCCACTTCCGGTCTGGTGTTCGGTTCGGTCTACTCGCTGATCATGATCCACCGTGCCTACTTCGGCCCGTCGAAATCCGACGCGGTGCTGCACGGCATGGACGCGCGCGAACTGATCATGGTGCTCGGTCTGGCGGTCTTGCTGATTTACCTCGGCGTCTACCCGCAACCGTTCCTCGACACCTCTGCCGCCACCATGCATGGCGTGCAGCAGTGGCTCGGCACCGCCTTCTCTCAACTCGCTTCGGCCCGGTAAGAGCGCTATGGAATTCACGATTCAACACTTTATTGCGCTTGCGCCACTGTTGATCACCAGCCTCACCATTATCGTGGTGATGCTGGCAATCGCCTGGCGCCGCAATCACTCGCAGACCTTCCTGATTTCAGTGGCGGGTCTGAACCTGGCCCTGCTGTCGATCCTGCCGGCTCTGAAAGTCGCGCCTCTGGCGGTGACGCCGTTGCTGCAGATCGATGCCTTCGCTTGCCTGTACATGGCGATGATCCTGGTCGCCACCCTCGCCTGCGTCACCCTCGCCCACGCCTACCTCGGTGATGGCGGCTCGGGTTACCCGGGCAACCGCGAAGAACTGTACCTGCTGATCCTGATGGCCGCCGCCGGTGGTCTGGTTCTGGTCAGCGCGCAGCACCTGGCCGGGTTGTTCATCGGTCTGGAACTGCTCTCGGTACCGGTTTATGGTCTGGTGGCTTACGCCTTCTTCAACAAGCGTTCGCTGGAAGCCGGCATCAAGTATATGGTGCTGTCGGCCGCCGGTTCCGCGTTCCTGCTGTTCGGTATGGCGCTGCTCTACGCAGACGCCGGTTCGCTGAGCTTCGTCGGCATCGGTCAGGCCCTGGCCGCGACCGGCCTGCCGAGCCCGCTGGCGCAACTGGGCCTGGGCATGATGCTGATCGGTCTGGCGTTCAAGCTGTCGCTGGTGCCGTTCCACCTGTGGACGCCGGACGTTTACGAAGGTGCACCGGCGCCGGTGGCAGCGTTCCTCGCCACCGCTTCGAAGGTTGCAGTGTTCGCGGTGATGGTGCGTCTGTTCCAGATCTCCCCTGCCGCCAGCAGTGGTGTGCTGAGCGACGTGCTGAGCGTGATCGCGGTCGCCTCGATCCTGTTCGGTAACCTGCTGGCCCTGACCCAGAGCAACCTCAAGCGTCTGCTCGGTTACTCGTCCATCGCGCACTTCGGCTATCTGCTGATCGCACTGGTGGCGAGCAAGGGTCTGGCGGTAGAAGCCATCGGCGTCTATCTGGTGACTTATGTCATCACCAGCCTCGGCGCGTTCGGCGTGATCACCCTGATGTCCTCGCCGTACAACGGCCGCGACGCCGACGCCCTGTACGAGTACCGCGGCCTGTTCTGGCGCCGTCCGTACCTGACCGCCGTGCTCACCGTGATGATGCTGTCCCTGGCCGGCATCCCGCTGACCGCTGGCTTCATCGGCAAGTTCTACATCATCGCCAGCGGCGTCGAAACGCGTCAGTGGTGGTTGGTCGGCGCACTGGTACTGGGCAGCGCCATCGGCGTTTTCTACTACCTGCGCGTGATGGTCACCCTGTACCTGATCGAGCCAAACCTGCGTCGCCACGACGCCCAACTGCACTGGGAACAGAAAGCAGGCGGCGTGATGCTGCTGGCCATCGCTCTGGTTGCATTCTTCCTGGGCGTATACCCGCAGCCATTGCTGGTGCTGGTACAGCAGGCGGGTCTGGCGGGCTGATTGCTCGGTTGATCTGGCTGGAAATGAAAACGGCACCTTCGGGTGCCGTTTTTTTTCGTGTGTGATTTGTTCCTCGTCCCGCACCCTCGAAAACCGAGAACAGAGCCGTGCCACGCCTGACGCGCAGGTAACGACGCTGATTCGTCTGGTTCAGCGCTTTCCGCAGACGATCGAACAACTCGCCGCTCTGGATTGATATCTGGATGGTTCACCCAAAGAAACGAAAACGCCTTTTCTCTGGCGAGAAAAGGCGTTGACTACCTCTGGTACACCACTGTTGTCAGCCACTGCTTCCGTCATAGCGGTTGCGGATAGTCAGACTTGCAGATTCGCCATCGTAGTAATGGACGTATGCCCAACCCTCGTAATCAGTAAGGTAAACATTGATTGGCTTGTCAGTCACTGCGACAGTCACCGGCACCCTGGCCGCAGGTTGCCCCGTAAAGGTGGAAGTTGCGCAAATGCCATACCTCCAATAAGAGGCGGAACCTCCCCATTGCTGAGGGCCGAATCGTTTAGATATCTTGACCTTGTTGTGGCCCAGAGACATTGGCAACACCGCCGAAATGAAATCCAGCGCCGGCACCGTCAACCACACTGCAAAGTCACCGGGGTTTGTGCTGTCGACGCAGTTCAATGTCCAGCTCACACCGTCCTCGCCGAGCTTCTGCGGGCTGCTCGGGCTCACGGTAACGCCAAGATCGGCCGCCTGCGCACTTAACTCCAGTAGCACGTCCTGGCCCAACAAGAAACTGCTGTCCTGGGGTCGAACAGTCAATGTATGTGACGCCCCAAGGCAAGGGAATGCCGACGCGCCGCCAAACACTTGTGGGAATCCGTCAAGATCAATCTTGACACCATCAACCCAGTCCTCCGCTTCCACGCGCCCCGGCAGTTCCCAGTCGCGCAGTATTGAGCTGGCCAGACTCAAACCGAAGAAACCACTATTCGCCTCTTCCGAAGAAATATACCAATGGACTGACGATCCTTTGTTTATCGTCTGCGGCATGCCCAGATCAGGGATAAAGGTCAGGCCGCGCTCCTTCACACTCCAGAAGTTCTGCAAAGTGACGGTAGAGCCAATCAAGACACTTTCGTCGTTAACCTTCAGCTCCAGCTTATAGGGCAGCTTCTTTTTCAACAGCACGAGATCGCTTGCGGCCAGGTCAACTCGCGCCCCGTCCAGAAACAGCTCAGCTGCCTGCGACCAGTCGTCTTCCAACATGGCGTTCACTTCATAGAGTTCGGTCAAGGCAACACCGGCGTTCTCCTCGGTGGCGTCGGCGAGGATTTCATGCTTGCCCGCCGTTTCAGGGGTATATCGATAGCTGGTCCACCCTGTTGCATCGGTGTGGGTTATCTCCAGCGGTTCTTCTGTGCCGTTGATGCGCCACTTCACCTCTACACCGGCGGCAGCCTGCCCTGTGATACCGGAGATCACCTGAACCCGCAACAGCACACTCTGCTCCGTGCCCACCACTGGCACACCTATGGCCGGATTGGCGTCACCGATGGCGTACCGGGTCTCGCTCACTTTGAAAGAGCGAGCCTCGGTCCAGTCGGAACTGTCACCGTCGACCGTATGCCGAGCCTGCACGGCATAGTCTCCGAGCGACCACGCCTGCTTTGCGGTCCAACTCCATCGGGTTGAACCGTCGACACAGGCAAATTGTTCATGGGGATCCTTCGCATGGCGCAGAACAATCTCACCTCCCGTTTCACCTGTACCTCGGACACTCGGATAGCGTGAGGTCTCGGAGTCTGCCCGTGGTGCCGTGATAACCGGGGTTGCAGGCGGCGCTTTGACCGTGAACCGATGCGGCGCGCTCCAATCGGACTCGACCCCGCCACTGGCTTGTTTAACCTCAAGGGCAATGGTGCCAGGCACCAAAGGGTCCACAACCGTGAACGTAAGGATGCCATCGGCGTCCGCTGTGTCTTCGTGCAACGTAGCGCCTTTTTCAAAGCGAATGGTATGCCGCGCGCCTGGCAGGCCGGCGATCTCGAAGGTGGGAAATCTCGAAGTCCTGCCCCCCGCCTGCGGTTGCTGGATTCGCGGGGCATCTGGCCGGTCCGTCTCCCCCACGGTAAAGGTGCAGGGGTCACTGGCGTCGGAGTCCATGCCGTTTACTGTTTGTATGACGTAGACGGTGTTTTGTCCGGGCGCCCAATCTGCTGCTGGTGTGAAGAGGCGCTCAGCCCCGCTGCCGGTGAATACGCCAGCCACCGTATCATTGGTTCCGGTAAACATTTGCAGGGTGACCGCCCCTGACGCTACACCGGTGATTTTCAGTGAGTGTTTCAGCGTGATCGGAGGGGCTGGCGGCTCAATGTCAGGCTGCGCAGGCTTGATGAAGAATTCAAGGATCCCGGTCGCCTCGGACGTTTGCCCATTCATGCTCTGCTGTGCCTTGATTTGTTGCGCACCAGGCAGCCAGAGATAGCTGAAACTCCATGTCGTTTCGCTATAGGTCACCTTGCCTTGAAGAGAGTTGCCGAGCACATCTTGCACGGCGACTGTCGCTCCAGCGACGCAGGTTCCTTCCACCCTGACATCAGCAAGATGACTTGTGCGCGGCAAGGGACGGGTGATCACAGGTAATGGCAGTTGCTCTGTCACCACAACTGCGACCGGCTCGCTTGGGTCTGAATCCATTCCATTCACTGTTTGCACGACCCAGACAGTAGTGACAGGCGGCTTCCAGTTCTCTTTTGGCTTGAAGGTACGGCTCGTGCCGCTACCGGCGAACTCGCCCTCTATCGTTTTATTCCCGGTGGTGAACATCTGCAGAATTACGACACCGGTCGCCACTCCGGTTATGGTCAGCACCTGATTCGCCATGGCCGGGTTCGGCGGTGCAGTAATGACCGGTTTGGCTG
>NZ_JBSICA010000028.1:0-67932 GCF_058245595.1 Pseudomonas sp. UF-293
ATTCAACACCATCATTGCCTGACACACCGCTTTCGCGAGCAGGCTCGCTCCCACAATGATCCGGAGCAAACCCACAATCTTCAGCGCAACCGAAACCCCTTTGGGAGCGAGCCTGCTCGCGAAGGCGCCGGCACATTCGACACCATCATTGCCTGACCCACCGCTTTCGCGAGCAAGCCCGCTCCCACAATAATCCGGGGCAAGGTCACAATCTTCAGCGCAACCGAAATCCCTGTGGGAGCGGGCTTGCCCGCGAAGGCGGTGGCACATTCAACGCCATCATCGCCTGACACACCGCTTTCGCGAGCAAGCCCGCTCCCACAATAATCCGGGGCAAATCAGCAATCTTTGTCGCAACCCAAATCCCTGTGGGAGCGAGCCTGCTCGCGAAGGTGCCGGTACATTCAACATCATCATCGCCTGAACAACCGCTTTCGCGAGCAAGCCCGCTCCCACAGTTGTCCGGGACATACCAACGATCTTCATCCCCAACAATCCACCCCACGACTATTGAGCCGCTTGCTCATGGCACGCGGGCCCGGCGGTCAGGAAGGCGAGGTTCGGGCGATCTGCCTGGAAGAACTGCAGCGTCATTGCGACGAGGTCTGGACCGATCGAGCCGGGAATGTCATCGGCCTGTTCAAGGGTCGCAAACCCGATCCCGATGGCGAGTACGCCGGGCGCATCATCGGAAATATGGATGAGATACCCATGGTTTCGAACTGGTGGTCGACGGCGCGATTGAAGCGTGTGCACAGACGTTGGTGGAATATCTGCAAGGCCCGCAAAACGAGGTATCGACTTGAGCCGCAGCCCAATAAAAAGGGAGGCCCATTGCAGGCCTCCCCTCATTTCTCACTGTCAGGATGTACCCAGACCCTGTGACAAATCGGAAGACGACGGCCGAGCCGGATCTGGCCTGGTCTCAACCTCGGTTTGTTCGGTGGTTCGGGTCACCGTGTCACGCACGGCCTCGTACCCTTCCTGAGCTTTTTGCTTGGCCTTGTCGACCATGCCAGCGCTGGTACGGCCCATGTAGCGCTGCTCAGTTGAAGTGGTCGGCAACGCCGCGCCGAGCAATGCACCGAGCGCAACCCCAGCGGCAGCGACCATCAGCGGTTGCTCTTTGAGCATGTGACTGAATTGCTGGCCAAGCACTTGCGAATTACGCGACAGTCGATCACCGGCGTCATGCATCGCATGGCTCAGATTTTCCTTCGCCGCACCGACGTTTTCACCGAGGTGGCTGGCCTTGCCTTTCAACGACTGGTAGCCGTCCTTCAGCGAGTCAGTAGTCGAGTGCAAATGCGCGCGGGCACTGTCGATGCCGTCGGCCAAACCGTCGGCCCACTCGCCAGCCTTGTCCTGATCCGGACCGCTACGATAGGTCGGTTGCGGCACGGGCGGTCGATTCTGGCTCATCATCAGCCAGAGCAGGCCCACCGAAGTCAGCACCGCTGGCACCGGGTTATTGCGCACGCTGGTGCCCAGATTGGTAAAGAACGTCGAGCCGTTGCTCTGCATCATTCCCCAGGCCTGATCGATCATCTGCCCGGGAGTGAACTTGCTTTCCAATTGATCGACGATGTTGCCGATGCTCGCACGTTGCGCATCGATTTCGCGCTCGATCTGCTCCGGGCTTTTTTCCGCTTCGATATCCAGTTCGCTTTTCATGAGACTTTCCTCCGCAGCGCTTCCTGATCCTTGTTCAAGGCGTCGAGGGTGCGATCAGGTTTGAAGTGAGATGGCTCGAATTGCTTCTTCCCGGATTGCAGCATGGCGAAGCCGATGATCATCACCACTACGCCGACGATCAGCGCGGCCAGCCACGGCGCCATGAACATGCTCAGGCCGTACACCGCCGACATCAGGAGAATGATGAAGCCAGCGAGAAACACGATCGCACCACCGGCCACCGCACCGATGCCTGCCTTCAGCGTGCTGAGGCTGTTCTGCAGTTCGGCTTTGGCCAGCGCCAGCTCCTTGGTGAACAACGCCGGAACTTCGCGCGACAGTTGTCGCAACAGACCGACCACCGAAGCGTCATCCGCTTGGCCAAGGGGCCTTGCCCCGCTCAGATCAGATTCATCTCTGTTCATCACAGTTCTCCTTTGGCGTCGGGTGCGTGCGGTACGGAAGCCGCGGCAAAATCAGAGGGGTGATCGCTGTCACTGGGCGAGGTCGGGGTGATGCCGGTGGCCAGTCCCGGATTGGCGTGGGTCGACGGCGGCATTGACGATTCATAAGGCCGCTGCGCGCCGTAATCGGCTGGCGGTGGCGTCGAGGTGGAGCCCGCCGCCGGAGCGTGTTCGGCACTGACCGTCGCTGCCGCAGCCGTCCCCGCCTTGAGAAACCGCGACAGTCCGAAACCGATGGCAATGCTGCCGGCGATGAATAGCCCCGGATTGCTGCGCGCCAGATCGGCCGCATCGTGCAGCAACTGCTCGGCACTCTTGCCGCGCAGATTGCCCGCCAGTCCGGTCATGGAATCGGCCATGTCAGTCAGGTAGTCGGACATGCCCAGCGTGTCCTTGTCCTGCAGCTCCGAGACGAAGCTTTTCGCCCCTTGCGCCAAGGCTTCGATCTGCTCGGCCGCCGTGTCGCGATACTGACCGAATTGCGCATCAGCCTGTTGCCGCGCGCCGCCCAGCGCTTCATTCACGTCGTCTTTCAAATGTTCAAAACCTTGTCCAGGCTTGCTGTTCGGATCACCTGATTCAAAGCCTGCCCTGCTGTCTGAAGTATTCATGTCGCCCCTCGCCTTCTGACTGAAAACGCAAAAACGGGACTACACGGCAACGTTGCCTCGAGCCCCCACATAGATGATGACGAAGCAGCTTGCGCGAGAGTTCAAAGAGGTTGATGAGCGTGCAACGTCTGGCCGGGATCAGCGACGAAAGGTTGCGCCAGGCAGGATTGCGTTGAGCTTCTGCGCCTGCCTGCGGTCAAGACAAGGCACAAGGATTGATCTGCAACATGGCGTCGAAACCCGCAACGCCGCCGATAGATGGCAGAATCCCCACACCCTGATCACTTCGGAGACCGCAATGCTTCGCCTGTTTGAAGAAAGGCTCGACCCCTTCCCGCCCGACGAGGCGCCCCCACCGCCAGTTGGCCTGATGCGCTTCTTGTGGGCCTGTACCCGGGGGGCGCGCGGTTACATTCTGGCCTTCGCCCTGCTCAGCGCCAGCGTGTCGATCTACGAGGCGTGGCTGTTTTCTTTCCTTGGGCAAGTGGTGGATCTGCTCTCGACCTGGCAGTCCGGCGGCGCTGCCGGTGATGAGGAAAGCCGTGTGCTGTGGGGCATCGGCATCGTGCTGGTGGTCAGCATCGGCCTGGTGGCGCTGCGTACGATGGTTCAGCACCAGATCCTCGCGATCAATCTGCCGCTGCGCCTGCGCTGGGACTTTCACCGGTTGATGCTGCGGCAAAGTCTGTCGTTCTTCTCCGACGAGTTTTCCGGTCGGGTCACGACGAAGGTCATGCAGACCGCGTTGTCGGTGCGCGAGGTGCTGTTCACCCTGATCGAAATCCTCCCCGGCATCGGCGTGTACTTCATCGCGATCATTGCGCTGGCCGGTGGCTTTGCATTGAAGTTGATGCTGCCGTTCTTGGCGTGGATCGTTTTGTTCGGGCTGGCGATGGTGTATTTCGTCCCACGGCTGGGCAAGGTCGGCCAGGAGCAGGCCGATGCGCGCTCGTCGATGACCGGGCGGATTGCCGACGCCTACACCAACATCACCACGGTCAAACTGTTCTCGCACTCCAAACGTGAAGCGCACTTTGCCCGTGCAGCGATGGAAGATTTCAAGCTCACCGGATTTCGCCAGATGCGTCTGGTCAGCCAGTTCGAAATCGTCAATCAGGCGCTGGTGGTGGCGTTGATTCTCGGCGCCGGCGGTTACGCGCTGTGGCTGTGGCATCAGGGCGAAGTCGGTACCGGCGCCGTCGCGGCGATCACCGCCATGGCGTTGCGCATCAATGGCATGTCGCACTGGATCATGTGGCAGATGACTTCGCTGTTCGAAAACATCGGCACCGTGCAGGACGGCATGGCCACGCTGACCAGCGGCCCGAAAGTCCAGGACGCACCGGATGCCAAAGTGCTGGAGCCGGCCGGCGGCGAAGTGGTTTTCGACAATGTCAGCTTCAACTACAACGGCGAACGTCAGGTGCTCGACGGCTTGACCCTGCACATTCGCCCGGGCGAAAAAATCGGCCTGGTCGGCCGCTCCGGTGCGGGCAAGTCGACGCTGATCAACCTGCTGCTGCGCTTCTACGACGTTGATCGCGGCGAGATCCGCATCGATGGGCAGAACATCGCCGAGGTGACTCAGGACAGCCTGCGCAGCGTGATCGGCATGGTCACCCAGGACACGTCGCTGTTGCACCGTTCGATCCGCGACAACATCGCCTACGGTCGCCCGGACGCCACCGACGAAGACATCCATCGCGCGGCAGTGAACGCCCAGGCCGATGGTTTCATCAGCCAGTTGAGCGACAAGCAGGGCCACAGCGGTTACGACACGCTGGTCGGCGAACGCGGCATCAAGCTTTCGGGCGGCCAGCGCCAACGCATCGCCATCGCCCGGGTGATGCTGAAAAACGCGCCTATCCTGTTGCTTGATGAAGCCACCAGCGCGCTGGATTCCGAGGTTGAAGTCGCGATTCAGGAAAGCCTCGATGAAATGATGCAGGGCAAAACCGTGATCGCCATCGCCCACCGCTTGTCGACCATTGCGGCGATGGACCGGCTGATCGTCATGGACGAAGGCCGCATCATCGAACAAGGCACCCACGCGCAGTTGCTTGAGAAAAACGGCACCTATGCGCGGTTGTGGCAGCACCAGAGCGGCGGGTTCCTGGGTGAGGATCGGGGTTTGGTCGAGGTGATGGAGGAGTAATCAGGCTGGAGGGCCTGAGCCAAGGCCTACAGGATCGGCTCGAGTTTTTCGAGAATGAATTCTGGAGGGCGCATGCCTGTAATCCGCAGCAGGAGAGGGCCGCTGCGCCCGCAACGAACGCCTCTGAACCGACCACGGCTACGGACTCCTTCCTATGAGAGGAGCCCGTTGCAATAGGTTATGCGTGGAGAGTTTTTACTCCAGGCATCGCTTGGGCGTGAGTCGAGTTTGCTCGGCATTCTGCACCTCAGCACTGACATCGACCTGTTTACGGCTGCTGAACTCGATCGGATAGGGCCCGGTCTGGGCAAGAGCTGCCTGCGCACGGCTGACAAAGGCCGCGTCGTCCAGCGTGTAGAAAACCCACTCCATGCGTTGTCCGCCAGTGACCGTGCACCCCCACTTTGCCGAATCATCCGTTGCGACGGCTGCCTGGATCAGACGGTCCATTTGCATCATCCGCGCGTATTCCCTTGGACTTGGCAGGAAGTGATCCGGCACGTATTTCCAGCTGATTCGAGTCTTGTAAGCAAACGCCTGGGCGTCCTTGAGATTCAGGTTGGAAGGCATGCGAAAACGCGCCGGCATCGGGTCGTCAGGAAAATCAGACGGTTGAAAATCGCTGTCGCCTGGCGCAGCCACTTGCCGGTGTTCAGCCGGATCATCACTGAGCAGTATTCGGAGCGCTTCAGCGATGCGCTCTTCCCGCTCGCTCACGCATTTGTGATGGGCGGTTGTATTTACTGGACCGGCATCCAGACAAGGATCGCGCTCCACCGGCCTTGGAGAGTGGGATCGCGAACAACCGGTTATGACTAGAGTTGCCAGCGCGAATAACAGAGCGGCGGGCCAGATTTGAGGGCGCGGGGAAGCGTGGAAAGTGGCGTGGTTCAAGTGGCCTTCCTTGGTGTGGCAACAGTTCGAGAGCGATGTAAAAGAGGTGCATTCTGCCTGCCACCCCTGTCGTATGAACAGGCCAAAGCGCAGCGAAAATGGCAGTTCGTCACAAGCGAAGCCCGGCCAGAACCAGCCACTTGTGACGAAAGCCATCAGAACACTCAGCTATCTGTACTTGAACCACTGCCCGCAACGCTCAACTGGCCGCCCGGAAAAGCACCACCCTCAATGTGATACACCCTCGGTTCCGCCGAAAAATAATCTTCCAGTCCCAGCATGAACTGCAGGTGGTCTTCACTTTCTTCAAACCCCGGCGAGTGGTCCTCAAGTGACCGCCAGCGCACGATCAAATTGAATTGCTCGGGGGTTTCAATACCTTGCGTCAGCAAGTGGCCGCCGTAACCTTTGGCGCGAGTGAGCAACGGTTCGACTTCGGCAAATGCCCGTCGAAAGGCTTCAGTCTGTTGCGGGTGAACGGGCAGCACAGCGATCTCGTAGACCATGATGTTTCTCCAAAATCAGTGAGCGGATTCAGACGATGAGCGAAGGCTCGACGGCGATGGCGATTTTTCCCAGCAGACCGTTGTTGCCGCTCTCGAGTCGGGCGTGGGCGAGCGGGATATCGGCGAGGGAATAGACGGCGCCAACGTGTGGCCGCAGCTGACCGCGCTCGACCAACGCGCTCAGTTCATCGAGCTTGCCGCGATTCTGCCGGGTGAAGACGAAGTGATAGCTGGCGTTCTTGCCCCAGGCCTGGACGAGGTTTTGCGGCTGCGCAATGTCGACGATCGAGACGACGCGGCCAAGCTGGGCGAGCGCGTCGGCGCTGCGGGACAGGGTATCGCCGCCGATGGTGTCGAACACCACATCAACGCCATGCCCGGCGGTTTCGCGCATGATCGCTTCGACGTAATCCTCTTGGGTGTAATCGATCACCACATCAGCGCCCAGGCTGCGGACGAACTCGGCGTTGGCCTCGCGCACGGTGGTGAACACTCTGGCGCCCATGGCCTTGGCCACCTGAATTGCCACATGCCCCACCCCGCCCGCGCCACCGTGGATCAGAATGCTTTCGCCAACGCGAAGCACGGCGCGCACGGTCAGCGCTTCCCAAACCGTGCCGCCGACCAGACTCAGACTGGCCGCCTCGAGGTGGCTCAGCGACGCAGGCTTTCTGGCGATGATGTTTTCGGATGCGACGTGGTATTCGGCATAACTGCCCTGCCCGTCGAATATCTGCGGGGTGTACCAGACCTCGTCGCCAGGTGCGAAGGCGCTGACGCCCGGCCCGATAGCCTCGACCACGCCCGATACGTCGTGGCCGGTAATGGCTGGCAGCGGCACCAGGTCGGGATAGTCGCCGCGCCGAACCTGATAATCCAGCGGATTGATGGAAGTGGCGTGCACTCGGACCAGCACTTGGCCCGCTTGCGGAACCGGTTTTGGAACGTCGTTGAGTTCGAACGATTCAGGACCGCCGAAGGATTTCAGAATCATCGCTTTCATGGCAAAACCTCGTATCGATAAAGAGGGATATCGAGAATTCTCGATATCCTGTAGTAAAAAAATTTACAGCTCTTTCCCTATGATCTCTGCAAGCGCGCTGATAGCAGCCTCATTGCGTTTGTAGTAGGTCCATTGACCGATGCGCCGCACTTCAACCAGCCCCACCCGCTGCAACGTGGCCAGATAACTCGACACCGTCGACTGCGACAGGCCGATACCTTCCTGAATGCTGCTGACGCAGACGCCCTCGACAAAAACGTCACCCTCATCCTGCGGGGGGAAGTTCTTGACGGGATCCTTCAGGCCTTCAAGGATCTTGAGGCGCGTCGGGTTCGAGAGGGCTTTGAAGATTTCGATCAGTTCCATGCGCCGAGGATATCGAGATTTTTCGATATGTCAATGCGATTCTTTTTGACTCATTTCTTTCAAGAAACAATCGGGTCCTGAAGAATGCGCGCGTCGGTGCAAGGCCGACCGTCCAGATAGAGCTGTTGGAACTGTGCGCATTCCATGGCTTTCGCGAACAGCCATCCTTGTGCATAGCGCACCTGGCTGGCGTGCAGGAAGTCGAGCTGCGCCGGGGTCTCGACGCCCTCAGCGACAAGTGTCAGCCGCAGCGCGTGGCCCATCTGAATGACGTGAGTGACCAGCAAGGTCTGCTCCTCTGCTTCGCTGATCTGCTCAACGAAGGATCGGTCGATCTTGAGCACGTCCAGTGGTAATTGCTGCAGGTATTGCAAACTCGAATAGCCAGTGCCGAAGTCATCCAGCGCAACTACAAACCCGGCGCTTCGTGCGCGCTCCAGCGTTATTTTCGCTAACGCCAGATCGACGAGGCTGCGCTCTGTCACTTCAAGCCATATCTGCGCGGGCAGCACGTCGAGGCGTTGGCTTTCAGTCAACAAAGTCGGTATCAGTCGGCCGGAGCTCACATCGGCGGCGGCCAGGTTCAAGGCCACGTGCAGCGAACGGTCACTGGCGAGCATGGCGCCAAGGTCTGCGAATACACGATGGACCACTTGGTCAGTGATCGCTGCGATCAATCCACTGGATTCGGCCAGCGGGATGAACACGTCCGGGTAGACCAGCGTGCCGTTGGGTTTGCGCCAGCGGATCAAGGCTTCGGCACCGATGCAGCGCCGGGTTTCAATTTCGATGATCGGCTGATAATGGACCACGAACTCTTGGCGCTGCACCGCGCGCTCCAGTGCCGCCAGCGGGGACAGCTTGCGTCGCCACCAGCCCAGGCTCGCAATGACCAGGCCCAGGGTGATGACAAGACCGATCGGCAGCAGATAAAGGACGTGTTGCCCGAGGCTGCGCAACAGTTCCTTTCGCGGGATTGCGGCGATTACGGTGAAGTTGCCCTGGGCCACCAGTGTGTAGAGAAAGCCGTCCTTGAGGCCATGCGTAGGCCCCTCATGCACCAAGGCGAGGAAACTCGCCATGTTCGGGTCCGCCGGGCCGAGCAAGCGGCCCTGACGTGTGCCGACGGCCAGCCTGACGCCTTCATCCAGCACGACTTCGCGAAACTGTTCCGGGTCGACCAGCACGTTGAACGCAGCAAACTGCAATGCCAGCATCGGTTTGATCAGCTCGTTGTCATCGCGCGCATCGACGGACACCTTCACCCCGTCGTCAGTGACGAAATCCTCCGCCCATTTATTCGTCCGCGGCGGCGTGGCGCCCCATGACGTGCAGGCAAACACATCCTCTTCATAGCCCACCGTCTCGACCGAAAAGGTATTGATGGCAATCATGCGCATCTGCTCGATGGCTTGTGGCGAGCAGGGTTCGAGGTCAGTAATGGCCATGCTCTTCAGCGCTTGGGAGGCCTGCGCGAATGTCTGACTGGCGCGATCGTTGGCAATCGCGGCGAGCGTCTGCAGGCGGTCGTGCGCCGCGTAGATCGACAGCATCCAGCCAGCCGCGAGGGTCATGCCCAACGGGACGATCACCGCAAGGGCCGTCAGCAATATTCCCCGCCGCATGATCTTTGAACGCTTCATTTCACCGCCCGAATGAGTTGGCCCGTGACGCGTCATCGCGACTGCTGGACGCGCCGTTTGCGCGGCACCTACCGCTGCTTTTAGCTTGGAATCGAAGCAGAATCAACAACTCTGCCGATTAGTTGAAAGCCCCGTGACGTGGATCAATTTGTAGTCTCATCGCAATTGCTTGAGGCCATCGACAGGTACGATTCCACTCGATTGCGTCCACCCTGTTTGGCGCGGTAGAGGCATTCATCGGCTTTCTTCAGGACGATTTCTGCAGTAGTCGGCAAGTGTTCACACGTTGCCACGCCGATCGAAGCGGTAATGCGCCCTACGGTCGGAATATCACTGGTCGCAATGGCCTGACGAATCCGCTCAGCGATGGCACTGGCTGACCCGACATCGGTCTGCGGCAAAATCAGCAAGAATTCCTCTCCCCCGGCTCGGCACGCCAGGTCGCCGACGCGGGAATAGGTTTGCAGGGTATGCGCGACCTGTTTGATCGCCAGATCACCCTTGTCGTGGCCGAAGGTGTCGTTAACCGTTTTGAAATGGTCGATGTCCAGCGATAACACCGAATATGGCTGACCGCTGCGCTCAAGGCGGCGCAACTCCTCATCCATGGCTCTGCGATTGGCCAGCCCGGTCATGGCGTCGGTCAGCACCTGCTGGTTCAGGTGACCCAGCTTCGCTTGCAACAACTGCACGCCGGCAAGCATCGCCTGGCGGATGGAAAACGCCTCGTGATACCAGGCCTTGACGTGGCGAAGTTGCTCACTGGCCTGCGGCGCTGACAACTGCCGGGCAATACGCGACAGCTGATTGAGCGGGCGACAGATCAGCAAGGTGCCGAACCAGATCAGTACGAAGCCGATCAGGGCGGCAGGCAGCATTCCCAGCAGCACATCGCGCATCAAGGTGTTCAGCGGCGCCAGACTGACCTCGCGCGGCTGCTGCGCGACCACGGCCCAGCCAGCGCCCGGCACCTGAGCGTACCCGGCGAGCATGGGTACGCCTTTGTAGTTACGTACGCTCATCGAGCCGCTCTCGCCACGCAACGCGGCGTCGACGGTTTTGCTCCAGCCCAGGGTGTCGCCAATGCGCGCCGCCTCAGGGTGAAAAAGCAGTTGCCGATCCTGATCTGCTACAAAAGCAAAGGTGCCTTCGTGGTGAAAATGGCGGCTGATCAAGGTGTGCAGTGCGTTGTCTTCGCGCAGATAAACCGAGCCGCCGATGATGCCCACGTAACGCTTAGCAGAGTCGTAGACGGGTTCGGAGATAAATACGACGAGATTGCCGGCGGCGGATGTATACGCGGAACTGATGAACGGCCGCCTCGCCTCGATAGCTTTGAGAATGGCATCCGAACGCAGCGTTGAACCGTTGATTTGCAGGGTATCCGGGTACGCTTCCAGCACCTTGGCAGTGCTATCGATTATGGCAATCGAGTTGAAATCGGCATCCTGTTTTTGCAGGCGCAGCGCTTCGGCGCGCATGACGCTGGGGTCACCCCAGGCCTGGCCCAATTCACTGGCGCTGTAACGAAGATGGTTCTGTGCTGAATGAATGAATTCAGCGAGACTCGAAGCGACCTTAGCTGCATAGGCGCTGTTCGACTGCAGGGCATGATCAACCAAGGCATCGCGCTGCACGCGGTAGGCCGTGACAAGGCTGTTGCCCAACGTCGCCAGAACAGACAGCAGTACCAGTGAGAGAATCAGCCAACGCAAATTCAGCGCAGTTACGGGTTGCGTGGCACCCAGCGTCTCGTCGCTGGCCGATTCATTTGGGGGGTCCGTTCTGTCGATCATCGTCTTCCCTGACAGGTCTCTTTGGGAGTTCGCAGCGAAAGCGCCTCAGCGAGTATATGCGCTCGTGCGTGAGACGCCTGAGCGACTTCCAATACGAGAGCGTCTCCCCGCTGCGTTTGAACTTCAAGCCGGGTCCAGCAATACCCACAACCGCACGATTTTTCCCGCTTTGATTTCTGCCACATCGGCGCCACTGACGACAACCGGTCCAGCGCTCGGGCCCGCATGCCAGCGCAGGTAACCCAAGCCGTGGTGCCCAACCGCCGGCCCCTCCGGAACAAACTCGAAGTCCGGCCCGAACTGAGCCAGCAACGCACCGGCCACTTCTGAAATCGCCGCCCGCCCGGTGACGATGCCAATCGGTTCGTACATCGTCGGTGTGCCTGCAAAAAGCTCCTGCACCGCTGCCATGCGCCGCTGTGCATCGCGCTCGTTGAACACGCGCTGCAGGTTGGCCCGCAGCAAGGCGTCGTAGTTTTCCACTTCGTTGACATTTCGCGAATCTGAGCCAGACATTTTTTAATCCTCGATTGAGATGTGAAGCCCGGTTGCGCGGGCTCAGCGGTTAACCATGTTTGACCAGGTTCAAGGCTGGCAAAGGTCCGCCCGGAAACTGCGCAAGCATTCCCTGCTGCACACCGCCCAGATCGATGCCGTAAAAACCCAGTTGAGTGATCAGCTCTGCAACCTTGGTTTTGCTCGCGGCATCTTCACCGGAATAAAACAGCACACGCTTGCCGCCCTCGGCGGTGGGATCGGTCAGCAGAGCCGCGAGCAAATGGTTGAAGGCCTTGACCACGTGCGCACCGGGCAGCATCTGCGCCACCACTTGCGAAGACGGCTGGCCGCCCAGATCGAACGGCTTGAACAGTGGCGCCTCGATCGGGTTGTTGGCATCGATCACGATGCGCCCATCCCAAGGCCCGAGATCGCGCACCGCGTCGGGGATCTTCGACCAGTTCACCGCCAGAAAGACGACGTCCGCCTGACTCGCCTGCCGAGCTGTTACGGCTTGCGCGAGTGGGCCCAATTCGCTGACAACGCCAGCAAGACTTTGCGGCCCGCGACTGTTGGCCAGGCTGACCGGCAGGCCCGCGTTGACGAGCAACCGAGCGATGGCGGTGCCGATGGAGCCAGTACCAATGATGCTGATAGTCATGATGCTCTCCTTACGCTGTGAAGCCGCCGTCGACGATTAATTCTGCGCCGGTGACAAACCCTGCCTCTGCACTGGCCAGGTACGCCACCGCGCTGGCAACATCCTTGCCCTCACCGTACCGCCCCATGGCGATGTTCGGGCGTAGGAAGTCCGCAATAGGCCCGTCGGCCGGGTTCATGTCGCTGTCGGTCGGGCCGGGATGGACGGTGTTCACAGTGATGCCGCGCGGCCCCAGATCGCGCACCAGTCCACGACTGAAACCGGTCAGCGCACCTTTGCTCAGGGTGTAGACGGAGGCGGTAGCGAACGCAGCGTATTGCACCATCGAACTGCCGATGTGAATGATCCGACCGCCCTGCCCCATGTGTTTGAGCGCTTGCTGAGTGGCGACGAAGACGCCGGTCACGTTCACCGCAAGGATGCGTTGAAAATCCTCGAAGGCGATGTCCTCCGGGGCACCGAGCAGGCTGATACCAGCGTTGTTCACCAGAATGTCGATCTTGCCAAAACGCTGTGCAACCTCGGCAATCGCTGCACCTACAGCCTCGGGATTGCCCGCATCAGCCGCCAGCGCCACAGCCTGGCCGCCCGCCGCAACGATTTGCTGCACGACCGCTGCGGCGCGATCTGGCGATGCGTTGTAG
Organism: Pseudomonas sp. UF-293; assembly: GCF_058245595.1. Lineage (NCBI taxonomy): Bacteria > Pseudomonadati > Pseudomonadota > Gammaproteobacteria > Pseudomonadales > Pseudomonadaceae > Pseudomonas > Pseudomonas sp. UF-293. Next base: position 12,916 of record NZ_JBSICA010000028.1, read on the forward strand.
GTGATGGCGACGGTTGCGCCGTCTGCCGCGAGCCGCTTGGCGATTGCTGCGCCGATGCTGCGTGAGCCACCGGTAACGATGGCGATTTTGCCGGTCAGTGGAAGCGTGGATGTGTTCATGGTCGAGCCTCTGGGTGGTTGAAGTAGATGAGGCTATGAGGCGCCTTTTGATCTTCCATCAGTAGTGGAAGCCACCTAGAATCACTTTCAATCATCAGTTGAAGGTGCACGGATGGAAACGTTAGGCAATTTGCTCTCATTCGTGCGCAGCGCCGAGGCGGGAAGCTTCTCTGCGGCCGCGCGACGCCTGGGCCTGACTCCAGCAGCGGTCAGTCGCAATGTCGCGCAGCTGGAGGCCAACCTCGGCGTACGCTTGTTTCAGCGCAGCACGCGCAAACTCACGCTGACCGAGGCGGGAGAGCGCTTTTTGACCAACGTCGGTTCGGGACTTGAGAGCGTTCAGGCGGCGATCGCCGATGTGGCCGGCAATGCTGGAGAGCCTTCAGGGCTTTTGCGTCTGAGCGCAGCACCCGGTTTCGCCAGGGATTTTCTGCTGCCGCTGATGCCGGAGTTTCTCAAGCAGTACCCCGCCGTGACCCCTGAATGGCACGTCGACAATCGCCAGGTCGATCTCATCGCAGATGGATTTGATGCGGCCATCGGCGGCGGCATCGAGTTGGCGCAAGGTGTGGTGGCCAGGGCCATCGCGCCGGCGCATCTGATTCTGGTGGCATCAAAGGAGTACCTCTCGGGACACCAGCGCATCCGGCACATTGAGGAACTGTCGACGCTCGATCACCTGGCCATGCGCTCGGTGCAGACCGGCAAGGTGCGCAGCTGGATGCTGCAAAGGCGCGACGGGCAACGAGCGCCTTTGGAGTTGAAGCCGCGCCTGTTGGTCAACGATCCACAAGCGCTGTGTCAGTGCGCGCGACTGGGATTGGGGGTTGCGCTGTTGGCAGTTCCGGATGTTTTGCCTTATCTGCAGGACGGTACGCTGGAAAGGGTTTTGCCGGATTGGTATGTCGATGCGGGGCAGATCTATTTGTACTTTTCCAGCCAGAAACTGTTGCCGGCCAAAACCCGGGCGTTTGTGGATTTTCTGGTCGGTCAGGCTCGAGAGGATGGGTGGGCGACTCGACTCGATGCTCGGGCTTAGCAAGCAAGTTATACGACCTCTGAAACTCAAGCAGCGTCACGCCTAAGCGGCTTATCAAGCCTTTCGAGCTTGCCGCGTCTGCTCGATTACGGTACAAATCGGGCAGTTGTACGACAACATAATAAAAACCTGAGCCACCCCGAGTGGCTATCATTTTTGAGATCTGCCATGTCCCGTCCTGAGTTTGCGCCAACCGTACCGCCACCCTTCCCCCGTTATCTCGCCGTGATCATTCTGTTGTGCATGGGTTGTGCGTTCGCCGGCAACCACGTCGCGGCACGGGTGGCTTTTGATGACGGCGCGGGTGTGCTGCTGGCAATTCTGATGCGCTCGGGCGGGACCTTGCTGGTGCTTGCCATTCTCGTCCTGTGGCAGCGGCAAAGCCTGCGTCTGCCGACCGGCGCGTGGCGTTGGCAACTGTTGTTGGGCCTGCTGATTACTGCGCAGAGCCTGTGTCTGTACTCCGCTGTCGCACGAGTGCCGGTCGCTTTGGCGCTGCTGGTGGCCAACGTATTTCCGATCCTGCTTGCCTTGCTGACCTGGGCGCTGGGCGGCCCACGACCAAGCGCGCGCACCGCGATGTTGATGGGCTTGATTCTCGTCGGGCTGGTATTCGTGCTGGACGTCCCCGGACGTCTGTCAGACAGCGCCAGCGTCGGCTCGGAATGGTTGCTGGGCGTCACACTCGCCTTCTGCGCCGCCAGCGTCTTCGCCTGCGCGCTGTGGATCACCGATCACAAACTGTCGCAAGTGCGCGGCTCGGTGCGCAGCCTGCTGACCATCTTCATCGTGTTCAGCAGCGTCAATCTGGCCGGCCTGACCGGCGCCCTCCCCGGCGGACTCAACCTCCCCGCCACCTCAACCGGCTGGTTGGCCCTCGCCACGCTGGTCGTACTGTACGGCACCGGTTTTATCGTCCTGTTCATCTCCGTGCCCAGACTGGACATGCCACGCAATGCCCCGGTGATGAACATCGAACCACTGGCGACGTTGTTAATGGGCTGGATTGTGCTGGATCAGATGCTAAGCAGAGGACAGATCGTGGGTGGAGTGATTGTGGTGAGCGGGATTGTTTTGCTGACGTATCGGAAGGCGACGGTGAAGGTTGGGGTGAAGGCTGAGGTTTGAGGGGGTGTGGTAGCGCATCAGCAGCATCGCAATTGCCTCCGATAAAGGTGGCAATTGCATGCCAAGGCACGCCAGTTACCAACTACCGTAAGGGATGCCGTATTTGTCGATATACCACTTGGCCTTTTCACTTACAGGATAAGCATAGCGTCCTTCGTTCTTCCCTTGGCTAGGTCCCAACGGCTCGATTTCAGCCTTGGCCCTGGCTACTTTGACGGGGCGATGACAGGCATCGCGAACAAACACCTGCACGACGCCTCCGGGCGCCAGTCCCAAATAAATCGAGGCGCCATAGCTGGCTTGTTCATCCGGAGTTTCAGGACATCTTTGATTAACCGATGCCGCCATCAGTTGCCTGGCTTCTTCCGGCACATCTATCCAGACCCGATAGGTCTGTGATTCGGCAATAGACTGCCAGCGCACATAAATACGTTTGGGCAAGTCGGCACCAATCACCGGTTTTGCAGCAGCGCCAACCGCATGCCAGCCTCGAGCGGATTCTTCACCGGTTTCCGGTTCGCCGCCTGCTGCAGTTCCCGATCCGGTGCGTCGAAATAACTTGCCGTTGATGTCTTCAACAGCGCTGTCTTCTACCCATACCTTCATGTAGTACGGTTCGGTGAAGGCGAGCTCCCATGCACTCGATTTGGGGTCGGATTCGGCGGACAGCGGATCAGCGGATTGGCAGCCAGACATAAAAAGTGCAAACAAGATGGTTACATAAATCTTCATCACCAAAGCGTCCAGTCAGGTACGTGTGGATGTTGCACTCGGATGGAGTCTTGAGTTGGTGCGTTGATGTAAACCGCGTTTATTCCGCCTCCGTCTGTTCGTCCTAATGGATGGTTCCAGTTGGCGGAGGTGTGAATGTACTTTAATTTCAGCAATTCGTTTTCCTGCGCTGTGACGCTGTAATTTCCAGCCAAAAATCTATCGCACAACGCTTGAAGCTCTGCCGGAATCGCTAAATCCGGAGTATCTGGAATGTCGTTGAAGCGGGCACCCTTTTCTTTCGCCAAGCGATGCATCAATCGCAAATACACTCTGGACAGCATGCCGCTCACCGGGCGCTTGAGCTGAAGAGCAGCATAAACACGCTTTTGAGTACGACTGAGCCGATCCCGAGGTTCATTAGGGATCAACGATGCTTCAGGCGTCACTATTTCCAGCATGGCCTTAGGCCAACCTTTGGCCAGCCATTGGTTTTGTGCATCAAGTGCATCGCGATAGATTGACGTCGCTTTGACGTCGGTGTTTAAGGACACAACCAGCGTTTGCATGGGGCTTACCAGTACACACTCTTGGGCGCTCTCGAGATAGCCTCCGCCGATATCGGAATGTACGCCCGGTAGCGTAATTTCCAAATGATCAGCTTTGACACGACTAAGTGCGAAGTTGGCCCTGCATTCATCGCGCGCAGTTAGTTGGACAACGTTGGTGAAGAAACGACGGTCGAGATAGAGTTTTATACCGGTCGCGATTGGGCTCCTTATATTTCCGAGATTGGACCAACCAGCTATCGACGGGACTGTGTCGAACAAGCCGATGAAGCCTATGTCGATGTCGCCTTGGTATTGATCGTTGAATTTTGGACTGAAAGCTCGTGGCAAGTTTCTTAGCACAATGCCAAGTGGGCCGCGGCTAGTGCGGACGACCTCATTGGCAAAATGCCGCGCAGCAGCCGCGCCGCGACTGAATCCAAATACGTCAAATTTCAAAGATGTAATTTCACTGCCAGGATTATCGATCAGAGCTCGGCTGATGGCTTGTTGAATGCTCGGAAACGAAGATTCGACTCTGCTGGCTACGCCCGTTTCTCCCCGTCCAGTGCCCGCACCTAGCTTGCTATCTTCTTCCCCGGACTGCGTTCCGATACCCTCGACATAAACGACGCGAGAAGCACTCTTCTGGGTACCTTCTCCTATTGCCTCAGGCATTGCATCGTAAAGGTTACTCAGCTTTTTTACATTGCTTACATCGTTACCATAACTACTATCCGGGTCACTCATATAAGGCATGCAGCTAGCTGGTATATCCTCAGGCGCAATCGGATGCTGAGCACCACACAACAACCCCGCAGCTGAGTTGTTTGCGTTGTTGCCCGTGCCATCAAAGAACACCCCAATCCTCAACGCAATCCCGATTTTCTCAGGTTCGCGCGCGGGCTCTTTCCCGTGTTTCTCATACTCGGCCCAATGCTGGGCGTGTAGGTCGACGGGTTTGGCTTGTTCGTAGCGGTAGTTTTTCGGCGGATTTGGAACGTAACCACTCAATCCTTGATTCCTTGTTCTGATCCTTGAAGAACGGCCCGAAGGGTGACAGTCGAGGCCGGGTGGTGCAAGCCGTGGCCGTGTGCCAGCGATGGTGCGCCCGGGATTGCGACGAGGGTTTTGCTCCCGTCGCGTTGCGGCTTATTTGGCTATTTCGACTTTGTCCAAAGCCTGATTGACGGCGATTTCGCCGAGCATGACGACCTGGGCAATGCCCAGCAACGTCTTGCGGCGCGGGTTGTCGAGCAGCGCGGCGAAGTCGTAGAGCATGGTGGTGGCCGAGCCGAGGGATTCGCTGGCGTTGGCCAGTAGGGATTCGGTGTCGTATTTCGGGTTGGCGAGGAACATCTGTTCCGGGGTGTTGGTGCTGGCCAGGATTTCGGCGGGGCCGAGGTGGTGATCGAGGGCGCGTTCGGCGGCTTCGTGGAGCTTTTTCGATGCACTGGATTCGTAGGGGGATGCGGGGTCGGTGGTTGGGGGATTGGGTGTGACTTTGAACATGGTGAAACTCCTGATTATTCGTCTGGAGCTACCAACATCACTTGCAGATGATGGGTGGCAGCTGTGTGCGGGTCTGCAAGACCGGGAAATCAGGAACCCGGCAGACCCGAAGATCTCCCGCACAAAGCCGCCATTGAGCGGACACGAACGAGTGTCCTTTGGCAGGGCTATGCGACTGATTTCCGACGGGCTTGCAGACCCGATCACTGATGAGCAGTGACAGGAATCAAGTTACGGAGGGAACGGCAGACGCACAAGCCGGCGGATTCTGGCGTAGTCGTAGGGAATGGCGCAAGGCGTTGTAGCCGTTTGCTTAATGCTGGAGTTACTGTTTAAACGGGTTGAGAGTTTTCTGTTTATGTGGCAGTGAATGGGCTGGCGTCATCGCGAGCAGGCTCACTCCTACAAGGGGATTGTGCTGAGGTTCCCGGCGATCCTTGCCTATCGCGATCCTGAAATTTCCCGTCTGACCTGAAGAGCAATTACAGCGAAACCTTTACCAGTGCCGCGCTGGGAAACCGCATGGTTCTGAATTGAAGTTACATCTTCCCATCGCTCCACAGCTTTCACACATTGGTGGTCGATGTCGGTGTCAATTTCGAAGGCTATGAACCGTTCTGCCTGATTCAGGATCAAGCCATGCAGCCTTGGCATGCCGGGGAAATCGACTTCCAGTTCAAGTACCACGGTGCCCGCCCAGTCGATGCCCTGGCTTTCACCATAACCAACCAAGGCAATGGGAAGACCGGCATTACGCCAGAATCTTGCGGTCGTCATCAGGCGGTGGGCAGTCACGGCATTCTGTTCCTGCACATTCAACTGTCGCTTCTTAAGCAGCCGGTTGATTTCCATTTTGCTCCTCAGTCGTCTGTCCCTCGTTGTCCTTGATACTTCAAAATCTCATCCAAAAATCCCAGCGCTCGACGAAACACAGGACGGCAATCGTCATACGGTAACTCATCGAGCGAGGCCCAGAAAAACTCGAAAACATGCCCATGATCATCCAGTGTCTGGTGAGACCATCGCTCTGGCAGTGGCTCACGCACCTCGCAAAGTTGGAACGACCAGACTTGTCCGTGGTGGCCAGACTCCCAGCATCCCAAATCCTGCGCGATTGTCGCATTCTCAATACCGGACTCTTGCGCCAATTCTCGCAAAGCGGCCTGGGCGGGTGTTTCTCCGCGCTCAATGGTTCCTTTTACCAACTGCACCCCGGCCTGTGGATGTCGAAACAGCAGGATTCGCGGGCGCTGTGCGAAACAAAGCACAACAGGACAGGCCTTGTCGGGATGCATAAAGATTTCCTTATCGGTTTAAATGATCCATCGGGGTGGCATCAACCCTGCGTTACGAGCGTCAACTTCGGCCAGATCTCGAGCCATCTCTTCGATTGCATGCGCTCCTCAAACACCGCGTTTTTATCACTTTCAAATCGGGCGGTTGGCCGCACTTTCAGCGCAAACAAATCCTCTAGCCCCAACGGCGCCGAAACCTCTATCGCACCATGCCGATCAAGCCTGACCCCTACTGCCGTAGCAGTTTCCGGCCAGAACGTCATTGCATCGGCAGCCGCCCCATAGGGCGCATCGGCGTTCCGCTGGTGCATGCGTGCCTGGTTTTTCACCGACCAGTTCAAGCCGCTGCACAGTGCTGCAAGCTCTACCTCCACGGCCAGGTCTGTTTGCGCGCTGGCACATGCTTTGTCAAACCATACGACATCAATGTCCTCGGGCAACGGCGAAGGTTGGCGCTGATGCAGATGATCCCAAACCAGGCTGCGCACAAAACCTGCGGCAACCCAGCAGTCCGGCAAGTTGAGATCTCTGACTATGCGCAGGATGTGCATGCGGACGGGATCTTCAGCAATCAAATCCCGCAGTTGCGCTTCCAGATTCATTTATTTAAATCCAATGACCATGGTTGCGAGAGCCTATCAGTGGTCTCTGTAAGCGCTCGGTCCCTTGTGCTGAATGGCGAGTGCAGGCGAACTTTGCAGGATAGGGCCAACTGCCGCCCACTGCTCAAACCTTGAACTCTTCCTTGAGCAAATCGGCAAACTTGTCTTTTGCGCGATGAGATTCAACGTGCCTGTTCCAGATAAAATAATTCTGCACAGGCTTTAAGTCATTGAAGAAGAATCCTTGAATACCGCCGAGCTGGCGGAACTGTTCAAACATGCCTCTCGGCACCAACGAAATCCCGGCGCCTGAACTTACGCAGCCAAGGATGGTGCCATAACTGGCTATGCTTGTTATCGGGTTGAAAACTTTGTACCGCTCCAGCCAGGTTAGCAAAGCCTTTCTGTAGGGACATCCTTCAGGCCACATGAATAAATCCACACCGTGCAGGTCCTCTGGCTGGTTTATCACCCCCGCGGACGGCGAGGCAATCACCACTAGATCCTCTTCATAGATCTCCAGACTCTCGATGTCCGGATGTTCTGGCCTGACGGCAATTATTGCCCCGTCCAATGTGTAGTTGACCACTTCGGCGGATAATTGTGACCAATCGCCAGTGCTGAATTGCATTTGTACAGCCGGGTAGAGTTGATGAAACCTGGATAGCACTTTGGGTAACCGGCCGGTAGCGGATGACTCTATGGCACCAATCCTGAGTTCTCCCGAAGGAGCTGACAGCGGATCAAGCGCTCGTTGCGATTCTTCGCACAAAGAAAGGATTTTGTTGGTGTAGCCGAGAAAAAGCCGACCTGAAGGGCTGATGATCAAACCTCTGCCTTTCCTTATAAACAGGTCAACTCCAAGCTCACGCTCCAAAAGCTTGATGCGGTTGGTGATGTTGGACGGCACGCAATGCAATCGTTCCGAGGCACGAACAATACTGCCCAGATCGGCTACTGCCTTGAACATGATCAGTTGCGACAACTCCATGTAAACGCTCATTAAAAATGAATGATTTGGTCAGTATAAGTCACTTGTCGGAGACCAACAAACCGGGCTAATTTCGCCGCTGCAAGGCAAAAAGTGCATCAAAACCAAACATTTCATAGGTCTTTAGGGAGAAGGACACATCATGAGCTCAGCATCGGCACAGAGTCGTATGGAACCGCTTGAACATAAATCCATGCAAGAATTTGGCGAGACATTTATCCAGGCCCTGCCCAGGCACATACGCAACTTGAAAATTCCCGGACGTACCTTAGAAGAAAACCAACGGCGTCAACCTTTGCTGGCCTGCGTCGGGAACGTTGCTGAGGTACAGGACGCCATGCTTGAGGTACTCAATCATTCCATCACGCAAGACGCGCAACTGGCGGCTGAAAGCGCATTCAGGGCGTTTCTCGAAAAACCAGCAATAGATTCGTCGGTATTAAGCTTTTTCAATGGGTGGAATGAAACCCATAGAACCACCAGCCTTGTCTCGGCAAAAATCATCATGCGCCTGTCGGCGGATGCGATATCGGTATCTCCCGACAGACGTGAGGGGTACCACAATGTCATGGCGCATATGCATGAAGTGGCGAAAGATGATTTCGGTCTTGGACATCAGGGCCATGACGGAATGTACAACTACATGACTGCAGCTTTTGGTGCGTCAGCCTGGGTTGGAACAAACACGCAGAGCCTGCGTAATGCCAAAGGCTACGTAATGGGCCACTCCGGTGAAGTTGAGAATAAACACGGATTGCATGCCTTGGCGGCCGCGCAAGCTTACGGTCGGACGGTAGGTTTGGAATTCAAACCTGCGCGCCTGAAGGGCATCATGCTCAATTACAATGAAAGAGTCGGCAATGCATTCTCCGCCATGCATCGGATTATGACCTCTTGACATCTATTGACTGACAAAACACGCCGATAAAACTCTCGCAACTTGAAGTTGAAGAATGATCGGCATGTTTTAACGATATTCAATATAAGACCACGAGCGACTCATGAACCTTCCGGCTAAAACGACGTTCCGCAGGGATCTATCGCATGGATGTTGAACACGCTGTTCTTGCGCTGGGTTTCTTCGCGTTCTGTGGTGGCCTGATAGACGCTGCGGTCGGTGGCGGAGGCCTGGTTCAGGTGCCAGCACTTCTACATGCTCTACCGCAGTACAGTCTTGCCACCATTTTCGGCACCAACAAACTGGCCGTTCTGGCAGGCAATATTTCATCAATATCGGGTTACTTGAAGCGCATAAAAATCCGCTGGAATTTAATGCTTCCGACCATGCTCGCCGCTTTTTTATTTTCTTTTCTCGGCGCTCTCTCAGTATCCCTTGTCCCTAAAAGATTGATGGAGGTCGTTGTCTTTTTCATATTGATAGTCATGGCTATCTACACGTTTATGGAGAAAAAACTTGGTTTGGCAGGCCAAGGCCGACACTTCGGAACGAAAGATATTTGCCTTGGAGTATTCTTTGGCAGTCTGATCGGTTTCTACGATGGTGTCTTCGGTCCGGGCAGTGGCAGCCTGCTGCTGTTTATCTTCGTCAAGGTCTTTGGCTTTGATTTCCTCAATGCATCAGCCTCTGCAAAACTGGTCAATCTGGGGACGTTCAGCGCTGCGCTTATTTTTTTTATCCCCTCCGGTAACGTCTTGTGGGCGATTGGCGGCGTGGTTGCCTTATGCAATATGGCCGGCGCACTGACCGGTGTTTTTCTGGCATTACGTTATGGAAGCAGTTTCATCAGAGTTTTTTTCCTGATCCTGCTCGTATTTCTGATAGGCAGGATGGGGATCAATATTTTTTCGTAGACACTGGTCGCCTCATACTGAATACGCGGGTGAATTGCCGGGCTCAGGTGCACCACCTCGGCCAGTTCTTCGACGCTCAGCAAGCGATTGAGACGCACCCGGGTGCGACGCCCGGATAGCCGGGTTATTGATCCAGGCAACGCGGCAACTCAAACACCACCCGCGCGCCCCTCGGCTCACTGCGCTCGGCCCACAACCGTCCGCCGTGACTTTCAATGATCGTGCGGCAGATCGACAACCCCATGCCCAGCCCGGTGGCGACATCGCTGTTGGCGCACATCGCCGGCGGGGTCATGTCACGCCAATGCACACCGCCCGAAAGCAACTCGTCACGGGTGTAACCGACCATGCGCAGGAACGCGTCGTTGGCCTCGATGATTTGCCCTTCCACGCTCCAAACGATGATGTTGGCGGGGACCAGCCGGCGGATCTGCGCTTCGCGCTCGGCGAGGTCGCGATACAGACGCGCGTTGTCCAGCGAGATCGCGGGCCTGCGAGGCCACCAGGCGCAACGTGGCGAGACGCGCCGGGCCGCGCACCCCGGCGGCGCCCATGTGTTGATCGGCGAGCAGGTTTCCCGGCTCCTGAGAATCCTTGGAGAACCGCGTTCCAGAGCGTTTTGTGTCGCTGATCACCTGGCCAGAAAATCCTTTGAATTTTTTTTGTCGGACAAAATCATTTACGTATGAGCGTAAGGAGGAACTCATGCGTAGCACCGATATTTTCGTCATCGAATACAAACTGCACGACCAGCCAAAATCATTCGTCATCCGCGCCAAAAGTATGCGCAACGCCGACGCTTGGCATTGGGCGAGCTGTGACGCCGGTATTGCGCCGATTCCAAAACCGGGCAAACCGCCGTTGAAAGTCGTTTCCAAACCCCAGGCCGAGCGCTACGGCATCACCCATGTGAAGTGGCGCGAAACCGCAGCACTGGACTGGACGGAGGCATAGGCAAACGGCGCGGCTCAAGCCACCCTGCATGTCAGCCAGGCGCCCCAGAACAGACTACTGAAAAACCGCGTCGCCTCACCGAACCCCGCGTGTTGCAACAACGCCTGAACCGCCGCCTCCGAGTGCGGCGGATCAGCGCCCTGCAAAATCTTCCCGAGTTTCGCCTGCACCTCCTCGGCGGTGGCGCCCTGCTGTCGCCAGCGCTGGCTCCAGGCTTGGAGCAGCAACGGCTGACTTTCGTAAGCGTAATGATTGCCGGCGACGATCAACGGCGCGCCGGGTTTGAGCCGGGCGTGAATGGATTGCAGGATCTGTTGCTTGGCCGTGTCGCCGCCCAAGTGATGCAGCACGCCGATCAGCGTCGCGGCATCGAAGGACGCGTCTGCCGGCAAGTCTTCGACATGGCCGAGATGTACTCGGGTTCTGTGCAACAGATCATTGGCGCGCAAGTGCTCGGTGGCGGCACTCAGCATCGGCTCGGAAGGGTCCACTGCAGTGAAATTCCAGCTTGGCTCCAGCGCGGCCATGGCGATGATTTCCTGCGCTGTGCCGCCGGCACCGACCACCAGCACTTTTGCCGAGCGCGACGGGCCGAGGCTGGCGGCCAACATGCAGGCGGACAGGTCGTGACAGGCGTCGTACCCGGCCAGGGCAATGCGGCTTTGCCTGGCGTATTCATTGGCTCTGGAGTTGTCGAATTTGCCGGCGGGATCGAGGGCGAGTTGGGTCATGGGGATTCTCCTTGTCCTTGATGGCACGCTACGCCATGAGCATAAGGAAGAAAAATCCAATGATTTCATGGGGGATATTCCGCTGGGGAATACGCAGGCACGCCGTCGTCAGGTCTGCCGGAGCGCTCAGGTGCCCAACGTCAATCCATTCGCCGGCAAGGGCAGCGCAGTCTTGTAGCGAACCTGCTTGAGGGCAAAGCTCGAGCGGATGTTGGCGACGCCGGGCACCTTGGTCAGAAAATCCATCATGAAGCGTTCCAGCGACTGGATGCTCGGCACCAGCACGCGGATCAGATAATCCGGATCGCCGGCCATCAGATAGCACTCCATGACCTCGGGGCGATCCGAGATCGCTTCCTCGAAATGCTGCAGCGCTTCTTCCACCTGTTTCTCCAGGCTGACGTGAATGAACACGTTGACGTGCAGCCCCAACAGATCAGCGTCAAGCAGCGTTACCTGCTCACGAATCAGGCCCAATTCTTCCATTGCCTTGACCCGGTTGAAGCATGGCGTCGGCGACAGGTTCACCGAGCGAGCGAGGTCAGCGTTGGTGATGCGTGCGTTCTCCTGAAGGCTGTTGAGAATGCCGATATCGGTACGGTCCAGTTTGCGCATGAGACAAAACCACCTGTTTTTTATGTTTATGCAGAATTTCTATCTGCAAATGGCCGCCAGTGCAACGAAACACAGAGAAATATTCTTCTTGCCCGCGCCTATGATTGTTGTAGGACAAGATTTCCTCATCCCGGAATGACTGCCAGCTCACTACAAGAAATTCACAAGATCGAGCGTAGAAGCCATGACCCAAGCGTATGAACCGCTGCGCCTGCACGTCCCTGAACCCTCGGGCCGTCCCGGCTGCAAAACCGACTTTTCCTACCTGCATCTGACCGATGCCGGTACGGTGCGCAAACCTCCAATCGATGTAGAACCTGCCGACACCGCCGACCTGGCGCGGGGCCTGATTCGCGTGGTTGACGATCAGGGCAACGCCCTCGGCCCCTGGGCTGAAAACGTGCCGGTCGAGATTCTGCGCAAAGGCATGCGCGCGATGCTCAAGACGCGCATCTACGACAACCGCATGGTCGTCGCCCAGCGGCAGAAAAAGATGTCGTTCTACATGCAGAGCCTCGGCGAAGAAGCCATCGGCAGCGCCCAGGCGTTGGCACTGAACATCGACGATATGTGCTTCCCGACCTACCGCCAGCAAAGCATCCTGATGGCCCGCGATGTGCCGCTGGTCGACCTGATCTGCCAGTTGCTGTCCAACGAGCGCGATCCGCTCAAGGGCCGCCAGTTGCCGATCATGTATTCGGTCAAGGACGCCGGGTTCTTCACCATTTCCGGCAACCTCGCCACCCAGTTCATTCAAGGCGTCGGCTGGGGCATGGCCTCGGCGATCAAGGGCGACACCAAAATCGCCTCGGCGTGGATTGGTGACGGCGCCACCGCCGAATCCGACTTCCACACCGCCCTGACCTTCGCCCACGTTTACCGCGCGCCGGTGATTCTTAACGTCGTCAACAATCAGTGGGCGATTTCCACCTTCCAGGCGATTGCCGGTGGTGAAGCCACCACCTTCGCCGGACGCGGCGTCGGTTGCGGCATCGCTTCGCTGCGTGTCGACGGCAACGACTTCTACGCCGTCTACGCCGCTTCCGCCTGGGCTGCCGAACGCGCCCGGCGCAATCTCGGCCCGACCATGATCGAATGGGTCACCTACCGCGCCGGCCCGCACTCGACCTCCGACGATCCCTCGAAATACCGCCCCGCCGATGACTGGAGCCACTTCCCTCTCGGCGATCCGATTGCGCGCCTGAAACAACACCTGATCAAAGCCGGCCACTGGTCCGAGGAAGAGCACGCCACCGTCAGCGCCGACCTCGAAGCCGAAGTCATCGCCGCGCAGAAACAGGCCGAACAGTACGGCACCCTCGCCGGTGGCCAGATTCCGAGCGCCGCGACCATGTTCGAAGACGTCTACAAAGAGATGCCGGAGCACTTGAAGCGCCAGCGTCAGCAGTTGGGGATCTGACATGAACGATCACAACAACAATATTCAGTTGGAAACCGCCATGACCACGACCACCATGACCATGATCCAGGCCCTGCGCTCGGCCATGGATGTGATGCTTGAGCGTGATGACAACGTCGTCGTCTTCGGCCAGGACGTCGGTTACTTCGGCGGTGTGTTCCGCTGCACCGAAGGCCTGCAGACCAAGTACGGCACCTCGCGGGTGTTCGACGCGCCGATTTCGGAAAGCGGCATCGTCGGCGTGGCCGTTGGCATGGGCGCCTACGGTTTGCGTCCGGTCGCAGAAATCCAGTTCGCCGACTACGTCTACCCTGCTTCCGACCAGATCATTTCCGAAGCGGCACGCCTGCGTTATCGCTCGGCCGGCGAGTTCACCGCACCGATGACCCTGCGCATGCCGTGCGGCGGCGGTATCTACGGCGGTCAGACTCACAGCCAGAGCATCGAGGCGATGTTCACTCAGGTCTGCGGTCTGCGTACGGTGATGCCGTCCAACCCGTATGACGCCAAAGGTCTGCTGATCGCCTCCATCGAAAACGATGACCCGGTGATCTTCCTTGAGCCGAAACGCCTGTACAACGGCCCGTTCGACGGCCATCACGACCGCCCGGTAACCCCGTGGTCGAAACACCCTGCCGCGCAAGTGCCGGACGGCTATTACACCGTGCCGCTGGACGTCGCTGCGATCACCCGTCCGGGCAAGGACGTGACCGTGCTGACTTACGGCACCACCGTTTATGTGTCGCAAGTGGCTGCCGAAGAGTCAGGCGTGGATGCCGAGGTCATCGACCTGCGCAGCCTGTGGCCGCTGGACCTGGAAACCATCGTCAAGTCAGTGAAGAAAACCGGCCGCTGCGTGGTGGTTCACGAAGCCACCCGCACTTGCGGTTTCGGCGCCGAACTGGTGTCGCTGGTGCAAGAGCACTGCTTCCATCACCTGGAAGCGCCGATCGAACGCGTCACCGGTTGGGACACGCCCTACCCGCACGCGCAGGAGTGGGCGTATTTCCCAGGGCCGTCCCGAGTGGGTGCGGCGTTGAAACGGGTCATGGAGGTCTGAATGGGCACGCACGTTATCAAGATGCCGGACATCGGCGAAGGCATCGCAGAAGTAGAACTGTCGCAGTGGCACGTCAAGGTTGGCGATCTGGTGGTTGAAGACCAGGTGCTGGCGGATGTGATGACCGACAAGGCGATGGTCGATATTCCGTCGCCAGTGCACGGGAAAGTGATTGCCCTTGGAGGTCAGCCGGGTGAAGTGATGGCGGTCGGCAGTGTGCTGATCAGCATCGAGGTTGAGGGTGCCGGCAACCTCAAAGTGTCCGCCGCACCCGCTCCAGTGAAAGAAGCACCGGTTGCGCCGAAAGTTGAAGCCGCTGTCGAAAGCAAACCCGCCGCAGCCGCTGCACCACGTCCGGCTGCCGTTTGCCAGGGTCCGATAGTTGCTCGCGAAGCCAACGAACGCCCGCTCGCCTCGCCGGCCGTGCGCAAACACGCGTTGGATCTGGGCATCCAGTTGCGTCTGGTTCGCGGCACCGGCCCGGCCGGGCGTGTGCTACACGAAGACCTCGAGGCTTATCTGGCGCAAGGTCAGTCGAACGCTTCGGCGCCAGCTGCCGCTTACGCCCAACGCAACGACGAAGAACAGATTCAAGTGATCGGCATGCGCCGCAAGATCGCTCAACGCATGCAGGATGCTACTCAGCGTGCCGCGCATTTCAGCTACGTCGAGGAAATCGACGTCACCGCGATCGAAGAACTGCGCGCGCATCTGAATGAAAAGCACGGCGCCAGTCGTGGCAAGTTGACCTTGCTGCCGTTCCTCGTTCGCGCGCTGGTTGTGGCCCTGCGCGACTTCCCGCAGATGAACGCCCGTTACGACGACGAAGCGCAAGTCATCACCCGCCTCGGCGCGGTGCATGTCGGTGTCGCCACGCAAAGCGATGTCGGGCTGATGGTGCCAGTCGTGCGTCACGCCGAAGCGCGCAGCCTGTGGGACAGCGCCGCCGAGATCTCGCGCCTGGCCAACGCCGCGCGCAATGGCAAGGCCAGCCGCGATGAACTGTCCGGCTCGAGCATCACCCTGACCAGCCTCGGCGCGTTGGGCGGTATTGTCAGCACGCCGGTGCTGAACCTGCCGGAAGTGGCCATCGTCGGCGTGAACAAAATCGTCGAGCGGCCAATGGTGGTCAAAGGCCAAGTGGTGATCCGCAAGATGATGAACCTCTCCAGCTCCTTCGATCACCGCGTGGTCGATGGCATGGATGCGGCGCTCTTCATTCAGGCCATCCGTGGCTTGCTCGAACAACCCGCTACCTTGTTTGTGGAGTAATGGAATGCAATCTCTGAACACCACGCTGCTGATCATCGGCGGCGGCCCCGGCGGTTACGTCACCGCGATCCGCGCCGGGCAATTGGGTATTCCGACCATTTTGGTCGAAGGCCAATCGTTGGGCGGCACCTGCCTGAATATCGGCTGCATTCCGTCAAAAGCGCTGATTCATGTGGCTGAGCAGTTCCACCAGACGCAGCATCACAGTCAGCATTCGGCACTCGGCATCAGCGTTGCCGCGCCGACCCTGGATATCAGCAAAAGCGTTGAGTGGAAGGACGGCATCGTTGATCGCCTGACCACTGGAGTCGCTGCGCTGCTGAAGAAGAACAAGGTCCAGGTCGTCAATGGCTGGGCAAAAATCATCGATGGCAAAACCGTGGAAGTCGGCGATACGCGCATCCAGTGCGAGCATCTGGTGCTGGCCACCGGTTCGACCAGCGTCAACCTGCCGATCCTGCCGATTGGCGGGCCGATCATCTCCTCCACCGAAGCGCTGGCGCCGACGTCCGTGCCAAAACGCCTGGTCGTGGTCGGCGGTGGTTACATCGGCCTGGAATTGGGCATTGCCTATCGCAAGCTCGGCGCCGACGTCAGCGTGGTCGAGGCGCAGGACCGGATTCTGCCGGCCTATGACGCAGAACTGACGCAACCGGTACATGAAGCGCTGAAGCACCTGGGCGTGAAGCTGTACCTCAAGCACAGCGTGCTGGGTTTCGACGGCACATTGCAGGTGCGCGATCCCGAGGGCGAAACCTTGAACCTGGAAACTGATCAGGTGCTGGTTGCGGTCGGACGCAAACCCAATACTCAAGGCTTCAATCTCGAAGCGCTGAACCTCGATATGAACGGTTCGGCGATCAAGATAGACAGCCGTTGCCAGACCAGCATGCGCAATGTCTACGCCATTGGCGATGTCAGCGGCGAACCGATGCTTGCTCACCGCGCCATGGCCCAAGGCGAGATGGTTGCCGAGCTGATCAGCGGCAAAACCCGTGAGTTCACCCCCACCGCCATCGCTGCCGTGTGTTTTACCGACCCGGAACTGGTGGTGGTCGGCAAGACCCCGGACGAAGCCAAGGCGGCCGGCGTGGACTGCATCGTTTCCAGCTTCCCGTTCGCCGCCAACGGCCGGGCGATGACCCTGGAATCGAAAAGCGGCTTCGTGCGCGTGGTTGCTCGTCGGGATAATCATGTGATTGTCGGTTGGCAAGCGGTGGGCGTTGGGGTTTCCGAATTGTCGACGGCGTTTGCACAAAGCCTGGAAATGGGCGCGCGGCTGGAAGACATCGGCGGCACCATTCATGCGCACCCAACCTTGGGCGAAGCGGTGCAGGAAGCGGCGTTGCGTGCGCTGGGGCATGCGCTGCATCTGTGATGTGCGGTGGCAGTGATGGCCCCTTCGCGAGCAGGCTCGCTCCCACATTTGAAATGCATTCCCCCTGTGGGAGCGAGCCTGCTCGCGAATTCTTAAGGGCAACACTATTTATCTGAGCGTCATCCGATAGTCCGGGCTGCGAAACCGCTCAAGAATGAAGTATTGTTGTGCCCATCCAAAAAAACGTCAGAAGCCTTGAACCGTTTCGGCGGTTGTTCAGTGATAGAGGGTGTCATGGGTAACGAAAGCATCAATTGGGACAAGCTGGGTTTTGACTACATCAAGACCGACAAGCGCTATCTGTCGTACTTTCGCGATGGCGAGTGGGACAAAGGCACCCTGACCGAAGATAACGTCCTGCACATCAGCGAAGGCTCCACAGCCCTTCACTATGGTCAGCAGTGCTTCGAAGGCATGAAGGCCTATCGTTGCAAGGACGGTTCGATCAACCTGTTCCGCCCGGACCAGAACGCCCTGCGCATGCAACGCAGCTGCGCGCGTCTGCTGATGCCGACGGTCGATACCGAGCAGTTCATCGAAGCCTGCAAAGCCGTGGTCCGCGCCAACGAGCGTTTCATCCCGCCGTACGGCACCGGCGGCGCGCTGTACCTGCGCCCGTTCGTAATCGGCGTTGGTGACAACATCGGCGTACGCACCGCGCCCGAGTTCATCTTCTCGATCTTCTGCATTCCGGTCGGCGCCTACTTCAAGGGCGGCCTGACCCCGCACAACTTCCAGATCTCCAGCTACGACCGCGCGGCCCCACAAGGCACCGGTGCGGCCAAGGTCGGCGGCAACTACGCCGCCAGCCTGATGCCGGGCTCGAAGGCCAAGAAAGCCAACTTCGCCGACGCGATCTACCTCGATCCGATGACCCACACCAAGATCGAGGAAGTCGGTTCGGCCAACTTCTTCGGGATCACCCACGACAACAAGTTCGTAACCCCGAACTCGCCGTCGGTCCTGCCAGGCATCACCCGCCTGTCGCTGATCGAACTGGCCAAATCGCGTCTGGGCCTGGAAGTGGTTGAAGGCGACGTGCTGATCGATAAGCTGTCGGACTTCAAGGAAGCCGGTGCCTGCGGTACCGCAGCAGTGATCACGCCGATTGGTGGCATCAGCTACAACGATCATCTGCATGTATTCCATAGCGAAACCGAGGTAGGCCCGGTGACCCAGCAGCTCTACAAAGAGCTGACTGGCGTGCAGACCGGCGACATCGAAGCGCCAGCGGGCTGGATCGTCAAAGTTTGAATTGACAGTTATTGATGTGGAAAAGCCCTCCATTGAGTGATTGATGGAGGGCTTTTTATTGGGCTACAAAAAGTCAAAAGATCGCAGCCTTCGGCAGCTCCTACAGAGACCGTGTAGGAGCTGCCGAAGGCTGCGATCTTTTGATCTTCTATTTCAAAGCAATCCGCTTCCCGGCTCGACTGGCAATCCCACTCGCCTGCCCATTCTGCTGCTTGCCCATCCGCGCCTGGGTGATCAATCCCGGGATCAATTCACCCTCCGGCAGGTTCTTCCAGAAACGAACCGGCAGATGCCCCTGCATGACCTTCGGGTTCAACCGCGCCGGGTTGAAGATGTGGCTGTAGTAGGTCAACCAAAGATCGCCATGCGGGTCGTCGACATTCTGCGCCAGCTGTTGCCATTCGATCGGGCACTGGCGCTCGTGAATCAACTGCTCACCGTCGTAGTACACACCATCGCGCGGCGTGGCGATCAACCAGCGATGCTGGCCCATGCGCCCGATGAAATGCTCGCTGGCGCTGTGCAGGATGTCATGGGCCGGCTCGTGCCACGCCACGTATTGCGGGCCGGGCAGATCCTTCGGCCGCTCGATGAAACGCACGAATGCATGCAGATGATGGGCCTCGCGGCTGACCTGCTTGATGCGGCGCTGCAACTCGCTGCCGAGTTTATCGCCGGCCATCATCGCCGTACGGTCGCCATGACTGACGCGCCACAGCACTTCATACAACAAGCTCCAGCGTTGCTCGCCGCGAAAGCGCGCCGCTTGTTCGAGGGTGTCGAGCAGCGCGCGCGGAATACGCGCCTGAAACGGCCCCTGCCCTTCGGGAACATGATCATCACTGGCAAACAGATCGCCAACGCCCTCCGCCGCCCAGCTCACCAGACTCGGATCGATTTCATGGCTGAGCAACCAGCGCGCCTGCTGGCGCCAGGTGTCGAACAGATCATCGCAATCAAGACTGATCATCCCCACAACCCCATCTGCTGCGGCATCGGCCGGTCACGCAATTGCTGGTAGAGCATATGGCTGGTGACTTCTGCCTGCTGCGGGTGGTAATCGCTGGTGATGATGAACGGCTTGGCCTTGGCCAGCACACAGCGCATCCGCGCTACGTCTTCGTAACGGATGCGGCGCTGGCGGCGCAGCTCGACCAGGCGCTCGGTGGTACGCAAACCGATGCCGGGAATGCGCGCGATCAGCGATGCGTCGGCACGGTTGAGGTCCAGCGGGAACACTTCGCGATTTTCCAGCGCCCAGGCCAGCTTCGGGTCGATGTCGAGCGCCAGATTGCCCGGCCCCTTGAGTAATTCATCTGCGCTGTAGCCGTAGCTGCGCAGGAGGAAATCAGCCTGATACAAACGGTGCTCGCGCATCAGCGGCGGCGCGGCGAGCGGTACGCTTTTCGGGCTGTCGGGGATCGGGCTGAATGCCGAGTAATAGACCCGGCGCAAACGGAAGTTGCCATACAGGGATTGAGCGCTGTGGAGGATGGTGCTGTCGTCGGTGTCATCGGCACCGACGATCAATTGCGTGCTTTGTCCGGCCGGGGCGAATTTTGCCGAGCGCGGCTCGTTCAATACTGTTTGCACGCCGGTGTAGATGGTGTTCATCGCTTGCTTGATGGAAGTGATGTCCTTCTCCGGCGCCAGTGTCTGCAGGCTGGCGTCGGTGGGCAGTTCGATGTTGACGCTGAGGCGGTCGGCGTAACGCCCAGCCTCCTCGATCAAGGCCGGATCGGCTTCCGGAATGGTCTTCAAATGGATGTAGCCGCGAAATTCGTGCTCTTCACGCAGCAACTTCGCCACGCGCACCAGTTGCTCCATGGTGTAGTCCGCCGAGCGGATGATTCCGGAGCTGAGAAACAGGCCGCTGACGCAGTTGCGCCGGTAGAAATCCATGGTCAGCGTCACGACTTCTTCCGGGGTGAAGCGCGCACGCGGCACGTCGCTGGAACGGCGGTTGACGCAGTACTGGCAATCGTAAAGGCAGAAGTTGGTCAGCAGAATTTTCAGCAACGACACACAACGCCCGTCCGGCGTGTAGCTGTGACAAATGCCCATGCCATCCGTCGAACCGAGCCCGCTCTTGCCCTCGGAGCTGCGCTTGGGCGCACCACTGCTGGCGCAGGAGGCGTCGTACTTGGCGGCGTCGGCGAGGATGCTGAGCTTGTCGATGATTTGCATGGCGCGGACTCTTTACTGTGTGCATATACAGTATAGGCTCGCCCGCCGCGAAACAAGTTGATGGATGACCCCTCGTCGGCTGGCCATCTGAATTGCGACCAACCGCGCAACCAGTGGGAGCGAGCCTGCTCGCGAAGAGGCCCTGCCAGTCACCGCTACTCAGCGATCAAACCGCCCATTGCAAGATCAACCAGCAATTCGCCCCGCTGATCAATACAAACAGCCCCCACGCCAGCACCCGCGTCGGCCAGCGATTGACGAACGGCCCCATCAATTGCCGGTCGTTGGTCATGCGAATCAGCGGGTACAAGGCGAACGGCAGTTGCAGGCTGAGCACGACCTGGCTCAACACCAGCAACTTGCCGATCGCGCCATCCCCGAGCAGCCATACGCCGATGAACGCCGGTATCAGCGCCAGCCCGCGAGTGATCAAACGCCGCTGCCAGCACGGGATGCGCAGATTCAGATAGCCCTCCATGATCACCTGCCCGGCGATGGTCCCGGTAAAAGTCGAGCTCTGTCCCGACGCGAGCAGCGCCACACCGAACAACACACTCGCCAGCGCACCTCCCACCAGCGGATCAAGCAGGTGATAAGCGTCCTGAATATCGACCACATCGGTGTGCCCGGACTGGTGAAACGCCGCCGCTGCGAGAATCAGGATCGCCGCGTTGACCAGCAGCGCCAGGGCCAGCGAACCGATGGTGTCGATGCGCGCCAGTTTCACTGCGTCCTGCTTGCTCGCCAGGTCCTTGCCGATCATCCGCGTCTGCACGATCGAGGTGTGCAGATACAGGTTATGCGGCATGACGGTGGCGCCGAGGATGCCAATGGCCAGATACAGCGGCGCAGCATCGCCAATAGCCGACAGCGACGGTTTGAAGCCCATCGCGACGTCTGGCCAGTAGGGTTTGATCAGCAACAGTTCAATGAAAAAACACACGCCGATGGTCGCGACCAGCACCAGCATGATCGCTTCGAGACGGCGGAAACCACGGTTCTGCAGGGCCAGCACCAGCAGTGTGTCGAACGCCGTCAGAGCGATGCCGAAGGTCAGCGAACAGCCGAGTAGCAGGTGAAATGCCAAGGCGCAGCCAAGCACCTCGGCGAGGTCGGTGGCGATGATCGAGATTTCCGCCAAGCCCCACTGCAAACGCGCGGTCGGCGTGCTGTAGCGCTCGCGGGACAGCTGCGCCAGATCGCGACCAGTGGCGATGCCCAGCCGCGAACACAGGCACTGCACCACCATGCCGGCCAGGCTCGCCAGCAGCACCACGAACAACAGGCTGTAGCCAAAACGCGAACCGGCCTCGATCGCGGTCGCCCAGTTGCCCGGGTCCATGTAGCCAATCGACACCAGCAAACCTGGGCCGGCGAAACGCAAAACGCGCTTGAAGAACGAGGCAGTAGGATCGACCGCGACGCTGCCGGCCACTTCCGGCGGGCAAAACGGCGCGGTGGCGATTTTGGGCAAACTGAATTTCACGCACACATCCAGAAACAAACACGGGAGCCCGGCAGCTTAGACGTTTCGACCAAAGCGTTGAAGAGCAAAAGATCGCAGCCTTCGAAGCGCTGCGATCTTCTGATCTTATGGGGTCACGCCCAGCAACTGCTCGCGCAACTCGGGACTGCGCGTACGGGGATCCAGCCAGATATCAAAAAACGCCTTGGCAAATTGCGGATCGTCGATTTCATGCTGAAGCTTCTGGCCGATAAAAAAACGCGCGCCCTGCCCCGGCAGATACACACCGGTGATGCGTGTGCCGGCCTGCACATCGACGAACGATTGCTGCATCTGCACCTGCCAATCGGCCAGTTGTGCCGGACTGACACGGGGGCCGCCGAGACGTTTGATTTCGTCGACGCTGGTGCTGACCAGATCGTCTCGCGAAATTTTGCGCCGGTAGATCAGCTCCAGTGCAAACGGCTGGCCGTCCGCCAGAGGCCGCGCGGCACTCCACAGACGCGCACTGTAAACGTCGAAGCCGAACACACTGAAATCGCCGCTGCCGATGATTTGCGCCCCCGGCACCGCGTCCTGCCAATTGGCCCATGTCGGCGTCAGCAACAGGGCCCACAAGCCGATGCCACAACAGCCACGTACGAGCTTGGGTGTTCTGTTCATCGCCGTATCGTCTCCGCCGCATTGTGATGATCAAAGCATAGCCGGATTCGCGCTTGAATTTTTGTATACAAAAATTGCGAACATAGGCAGCAATCTTCAATCGGCAGTGCTAACGTGGCTCATCCTGACCCGATGGAGACACCCGCGTGCTGATCCTCAAACTGCTGCTGATTCCCGGTTTTCTCCTGCTGATTTCCCTGGCGGGCAAACGTTGGGGGCCGAGCGTGGCCGGGTGGCTGTCGGGATTGCCGGTGGTGGTCGGGCCGATCCTGTTTTTCCTCGCCATCGAACAAGGGCCGCAGTTTGCCGCGCAATCGGCGGTGGCGGCGCTGTCGGCAATGTTCGCGATGATCGCGTTCTGCATCACCTATGCGCAGGTCGCGCAACGCGCCAATTGGCCATGGGCGCTTACAATTTCACTGGCGGTTTGGGGCGTACTGGCGGCGGTGTTGTCGGTAATTCCGGCGTCCTTGCCGTTCTCGGTGATTGCGGCAGCGGTGGCACTGCTCGCTTCGCCTTATCTGTTCCCTGAGGTGCATCCAGTATTGAACGGGCCAGCACCGAAGTCGGACAAACTGATCTGGCGGATGATCGCCGGCGCGGCGCTGACGCTGGTGGTGACGATGCTGGCGAGCACCGTCGGCGAACGCTGGAGCGGCCTGCTCGCGGTGTTCCCGGTGCTGGGCAGCGTCATGGCGGTGTTCTCGCAACAAACCCGAGGCCCGGCTTTTACCGCTGCGTTATTGCGCGCAACGGCGACCGGCATGTATTCGTTTTCGGCGTTCTGCCTGGTGTCGGCCTTGACGCTGCCGAGCATGGGCCTCAGCGGCTTCGCAGTGGGAGTGGCAGTGTCTGTGGCCATGCTCGGGGTGACCCGACGGCTGCTGGCGCGACCAGTGGCGAAGGCGCAAGCACAATAGCGCCCGGACGAATCGCGCTGGAACGCCTGGTGTGCTCCGTGGGATGATCGGCCGCCTCGCGCGACCACTTCCCGGAGATTCAGATGTCATTGTTGAGCAAAAAAGCCGTCGTCCTGATGCTGGCGGCCGTCGCCGGTTTCGCCGCGATCAACGCACACGCAGCCAAGGAAAAAGTCAAAACCGAAAAGGTCTCGCTGCTTGACGGCAAGTTTGCCTTTGTCCTGCCCAAAGGCTTTGTCGCCGACCCGTTGCCCGCCAGCCCGAGCGGGGCCAAGGGCACCATGTACACTAATCAGACCACCAAAACCGTGGTTATCGCCGCCGAAAACCAGATCCCCGCAGGGCAGAACGTCAAGGATAACGACAGTGAATTTCTCGACGGCAGCGTGTCGAGTTTCATCGACGATCAGCGCAAGGCTCTGCCAGACTTCAACAAGCTCAGCGAGAAAAGCCTGACCCAGAAAGGCACCGGCCTCGGCCTGCGCCAGGTTGACAGCACCGCCACCCAGGGCGGTGGCCAGACTCTCAACACCACGCTGCTGGCCGGCTCCGGAACGAAGATGGCGCTGGTGCAGGTGATTTCCCGCGCCAGCGACAAGAAAGGTCACGATGCTTTGGTCAAAACCATCGTCAAGGATTGAGCCGCTGCAGCCAGCCATTCAGATCGCGCAATTCGGCAGCACTGATACTGTGGCCGACGCCCGGATAAGCGTGAAACTCAGGCTTGTAATCGAGCTTCTGCAATAGCGCGTTGGCCTCGGTGCCGTGACGGTAAGGCACCGGGTCATCGGCAGTGCCGTGGCCGATAAAGATGCTCAGCGGCAGCGGCTGGCCAGGCTTGAGTTCGGCTTTGAGCACCGGCAACAAGCGCCCGCTCAACGCGGCAAAGCCGCCCACGGCCGCCGGGGCGCGCAGGCCCACTTCGTAACTCATCATCGCGCCCTGGCTAAAACCGATCAGGTATACCTTGTCCGGCGCGGCGTGATATTTCCTCGCGGCCTGGGCGATAAAGTCGCGCAGCTTCTGACCGCTGACCTTCAGATCATCGGTCTCGCCGTTGTAGGCACCTTCGCCCTTCTTGCGAAACCACTGGTAACGTCCTTCACCCAACGTCATCGGCGCGCGCACCGACAGGTAGTTGTACTGTGCCGGCAGCTGAAATTTCATGCCGATCAGATCGGCCTCGTTACTGCCGTAACCGTGCAGGAAAATCACCAGCGGACGCGGCTCGGCGTCGGCGTGGACCTGTTCGAGGTACTTGAGTGGCAGATCGGATTGCAGGGTGGTTTGCGCCTGGACGGCGGTGGATGCGAGCAGGGTTAGCAGAGCGAAAATCTTCAGCATTGCAGCGGTCCTTCACAGAGTGTCGGGTTCGCGGGGGAGCCTAACATTCTCGGCTGAGGAACCAAATTTTGTGGAGTGGCTGATGGCCCTTTCGCGAGCAGGCTCGCTCCCACCGTTGAAATGCGTTCCCTTGTGGGAGCGAGCCTGCTCGCGAAGAGGCCCGCACATTTACCGCAACCTGTCAGTCGTTGGTCAGCTTGCCGGTACGAAACGGCACCCGCCCTGCCACTTTCGCCTGCCAGATCCCCGGCTCGGTATAACGCCCGCGATCAATCGCAAACAGCACCCCGCTGGTGCCGGCGCGCACAGTGGTTACGCGATCCTGCAGTGGATCGACGACTTCGAACAACGCGTCGCCCTGCTCTACCCACTCGCCGGCATTGCGCAAGAAACTGACCACGCCGTGGTGCGGCGCAAACAGGTATTCAGTGCCTTCAAACGGCAGACCTTCACAACATTCGCTCGGCGCCGCCGGCCATTCGCCGCTGATGAAGCCCTGCTCGGCGAGAAAGCCCAGAATCGCTTCGCAATTGGCCTGAGCCTGATCGACGCGGGTGTCGCCCATGCTGCCCAGCTCCAGCGTGGTCGCCAGGTTAGCCGGCGGAATCGCCGCGTTGGGGAAGGCTTTGGCCAGACGCAACCACGGCGTCGAGCACGACTCATCGAACGAGCTGCCGCCGGAATCTTCGCAGAGCAATGCGACGCCCGCCTTCAACCGCGCCGCCAATGATTGCCAATGCGGCCAGTGTTGCGGCAGCGCGTAAAGGTGAATCGCAGCGTCGAAGTCGCAATGCAAATCGAGGGTGATGTCGGCGTCGCAGGCGTGGCGCAGCAACAAGCGATGCAAGGCCTCCAATTGCGACTTTGCTGCCGGCAACTCATCAAAGACCTGAGCCATGGTCTGACGGATCAGCGCAACATTGGCTTCGGCATCCGCGCCCAGGCGCTCGCCAACCAGCGCCGCTACCGGGGCGCTGAGCTCGACGAATGAGCGATTGAAGTTCTTGCCGCTGCCCAGTTCGAAGCGGCCCATGTGATTGCCTTGCAGATGCTGATCCAGGCCGATCGGATTGGCCACCGGCACCAGTTCGATGACGCCCTGCAAGCGGCCCTGCTGTTCCAGTTCGTTCAAACGCAGCTTGAGTTCCCACGCGGTGCGCATGCCGGGCAGTTCATCGGCATGCAGACTGGCCTGGATATAGACTTTCCGGCTGCCAGCGCCGTAACGGAACACGCTGAGGAAGCGCTCGCTGCCCAAGTGGCTCCAGGGCAGAACGTGGTCGATGCGTTGCATGTGAAACTCCTCAATAGCTGGGTTACGCAAAACCCTGTGGGAGCGAGCCTGCTCGCGAATGCGTCAGGTCAGACGATGACGATGTCGATGTCGATGTCGAATGTCAGACCGCTTTCGCGAGCAGGCTCGCTCCCACAGAGAATTTCCATCAATAAAAGAACATAAAAAAAGTGGCCACCGCGCAAACGGTGGCCACTTTTTTTCACGGCGTATTAATGGCCGTACACGTCAAAGTCGAAGTACTTGTCCTGGACTTTCTTGTACTCGCCATTGGCGCGGATTTCGGTGATGGCTTTGTTGAACTGCTCAGCCAGCGCGGTATCGCCCTTGCGCACGGCAATGCCAGCACCGCCGCCGAAGTACTTGGCGTCTTCATAGGTCGGGCCGACGAATTCGAAGCCTTTGCCAGCGTCGGTTTTCAGGAAACCGTCGCTGAGGTTGACCGAGTCGGCCAGCATCGCGTCGATACGTCCGGAGACCATGTCGAGGTTGGCTTCCTGCTGCGAGCCGTAGCGCACCAGTTCGATCCCGGCCGGAACCAGTACTTCGGTCGCGTAACGGTCGTGAGTACTGGCGCGCAGCACACCGACTTTCTTGCCTTTGAGTTCGGTCAGCGGGTCTTTCACACCGGAGCCTTCCTTCATCACGAAGCGCGCCGGGGTGTGGTAGTACTTGATGGTGAAATCGACGTTTTTCTTGCGGTCGTCAGTGATGGTCATCGACGACAGAATCGCGTCGATTTTTTTCACTTTCAGTGCCGGGATCAGGCCATCGAACTCTTGCTCGACCCACGTGCATTTGACCTTCATCTGCGCGCACAGCGCATCGCCGATGTCCACGTCAAAACCAGTGAGTTTGCCGTCAGGGGTTTTCATCGAGAATGGCGGGTAACCGGCTTCGATACCGATGCGGATCGGCTTGGCGTCTTCGGCCACAGCGGTCAGGGACAACATCGACAGTGCCAGGGCACCGAACATCACTAGCTTTTTCATTTATTACTCCCGTGCGGAGGCTTTTATTGGCAGCTTTCGATTCAGCATTCGGTCATGGCGTTCAAACGGCAAAAACCGAAGTGGCCGGCAGTCTATGGCGACGCGCACGGGGGCAATTGTTTTTAAGCGACAAATACTTACAGAACATCGGCGCACGCATTGACGAGGGTCAAGGCGTGCGCCGTGGTGGTGCGAAGGCTGTAGGACAGGAATGTTTTCAGAGCAAAAAATGCCGATTCCCCTGTAGGAGCTGCCGAAGGCTGCGATCTTTTGATCTTGTTTTTTGAGATCAAGATCAAAAGATCGCAGCCTTCGGCAGCGCCTACAGAAACGTCAGCACTCGCAGGCGATGGGTGTGTTGGCGACTGTCACTGCGCTCAGTTTGAAACCTTCATCCAGCCATCCAGTAACGCCGCCGATCATCTCCTTGACCGGATAGCCCAACGCCGCCAGCTTCACCGCAGCCTTGTTCGCGCCGTTACAATGGGGTCCGGCGCAATAGACCACGAACAAAGTGTGTCTTGGGTAATCGGCCAAGCGCTCCGCCGTGAGCAAGCGGGTCGGGATATTGATCGCGCGGGGCACATGGCCGCGCTCGAACGCCAATGGGCCGCGCACATCCACCAGAACAAAATCGACCTCCCCGGCCTCTTGGCTACTAAACACGTCGGAACAATCGGTTTCGAAGGTCAGACGATTGCTGAAATGCATCAGGGCAATCGCCGAAGGGGCCGCAGGGATTTCGCGAACCAGGCTGCTCATGTGTGTCGCTCCTTTGTCTGTGGGGTATGAACAGACTTTATCGAGACGGCGCTTGCCGCTACAGTGGCGCGCAAGACACCGACCGGGAGTTTTCCGCCAAATGCCCACTCAGCCCAATCTGGTTGCCATTCTGGCCTACGACGGCCTCTGCACATTCGAGTTCGGCATTGCCGTGGAGATCTTCGGCCTGGCCCGGCCTGAGTTCGATTTCCCTTGGTACGAGCATGCGATAGCGGCAGTCGATCCAGGCCCGATGCGCGCCATGGGCGGGATTCAGGTGCTGGCCGATGGCGGCCTGGAACTGCTCGCCGCAGCGCGCACCATCGTCATTCCCGGCTGGCGCGACCGCAGCGCCTCGGTACCGCCTGCGCTGATCGACGCGTTGCGTCAGGCCCATGACCGAGGCGCGCGTTTGCTGTCGATTTGCTCCGGCGTGTTCGTCCTCGCCGCCAGCGGCCTGCTCGACGGCCACCGCGCCACCACCCACTGGCGCTACACCAGTGAACTGGCGCAACGCTTCCCGGCCATTGAGGTCGATCCGGACGTGCTTTATGTCGACGCCGGCCAACTCATCACCTCCGCCGGCAGCGCGGCCGGCATCGACGCCTGCCTGCATCTAGTGACACGTGACTTCGGCACGCAGGTCGCCAACGCCGTCGCGCGGCGCCTGGTCATGTCGCCGCAACGCACCGGCGGCCAGGCCCAATTCATCCCCACCCCGGTCAGCCCGACACCCCGCAGCGACCTGTCGCGAATCATGCAATGGGCCCGCGAACGCCTGCACGAACCGCTGGAAGTGCGCGATCTGGCCAGTGAAGCGGCGATGAGCGAGCGCACGTTTTTGCGGCGTTTCACCGAAGCCAGCGGGCAAACGCCCAAGGCGTGGCTGCAACATGAACGCCTGGCGCGAGCGCGGGAGCTGCTTGAGAGCACCCATCAACACACCGAGCAAATCGCCCAGCGCTGCGGCTATCGCTCGGTAGAAAGTTTTCGTGTGGCGTTTCGCAGCGTGGTGGGCGTGCCGCCGTCGGTTTATCGGGAGCGGTTTGGGCGGTAGGGTGAGGCGATGATGGCTTGATGCAGCGCTGGTCGACATGCAGTGCACTGGCAAACGCCGTCAACTCTGTGGGAGCGAGCCTGCTGGCGAGGCACACGTCTCGTCAATCCGTTAACAGCCAAAAAGGACACAGCTGCGCCAATGAAACTCACCTACCAAGACCCGTCAATAGATCATGATGAATCCGTACGATTACTGACCAGCGGCGCTCAGGAGGATGTGATTTGCGCACTGATCTCCATTGGCTTGAATGAACCCGATGGCAGTTGGGCAGAGGAAATCTGCGCCAAGTATCTCTCCAGCGAAACCGAAGCGATCGCTGCCTCTGCCATCACCGCCCTGGGCCATATCGCTCGTCGACATGGAAGACTGGATGCCGAAACCGTTTTGCCGGCGCTCGAAAACGTAAGGCGTCGGATGCCCTCGTTGCAGGGCGTCATTGAGGACACAATTGACGATATAGAGATGTTCACCTGAGCATCCGAAGTTGCAAGCGTTTGGATGAGGGTGGCGTCATCCAGACGCACGCTCCTCAGACCTCAATCCTCCCGCGTCAAAACCTCCAGCAACTCAATCTCAAACACCAGATTCGAATTCGGCGGGATCTTGCCCATGGTCCGCTCGCCGTAGCCCAGATGCGCCGGTACCAGCAATTTGCGTTTGCCGCCGACCTGCATGCCCATCAGGCCCTGATCCCAGCCTTTGATCACGCGGCCAGTGCCGATCACGCACTGAAACGGTTTGCCCCGGCTCCAGGACGAATCGAATTCGGTGCCGTCTTCCAGCCAGCCGGTGTATTGGGTGGTGATCAGTGCGCCTTTCACTGCGGCTTTGCCGTCGCCCGCTTGCAGGTCGATGATTTGCAGTTCGTCTGTCATGTCGTTGGCTCTTGAGGTGTTCGCAGGCGGCGTTTTTCGCAGAATCCGGCGTCGATGGCAATCCATGGAACCGAAAACACGCATCGCCGCTCACATGTGTATCGACATCGTATGACGACAAGGATGCTTAGATGACCGACTCTCGATTGCTGCGCAGTTTCATCCCGCCCTACATTCTCAACCGCATCATTGCCCACGGCTCCGAGCCGCAGCGCAACGCCGCGATGCAGACGCTCAATCATGTACGCAGCCTGCTGCCCAACCCCGGCCGTCCTTCGCAGCCGCCGGCGCGGGCGATTCTGCCGGAGGCGAGCAAGCCTGGCCTGGCGCGGCGCAGCGTGCATGATGCGCAGAACAAAATGCTCTTGCCGGGCATGCCGGTGCGCCTCGAGGGCCAGCCGGCATCGGGGGACCCGGCGGTCGACGAGGCTTACGATGCGCTGGGCGCCAGCTATGATTTCTTCTGGAAGGTGCTCGGTCGCGACTCGATCGACAATCAGGGATTCGCGCTGATCGGCAGCGTGCATTATGGCCAGGGCTACGAGAACGCATTCTGGAACGGCGCGCAGATGGTCTTCGGTGACGGCGATGGCGAAATCTTCCAGCGCTTCACTCGCTCGCTCGATGTCATCGGCCATGAACTGGCCCACGGCGTCACCGAAAGCGAAGCCGGGCTGATTTATGCCAACCAGTCCGGCGCGTTGAACGAGTCGCTGTCAGACGTGTTCGGCGTGTTGACCAAGCAATACACCCTCGGCGAAACCGCCGAGCAGGCAGACTGGTTGATCGGCGCCGACCTGCTGATGCCACAGATCCAGGGCAAGGGCCTGCGCTCGATGTCGCACCCCGGCACGGCATACGACGACCCGATGCTGGGCAAGGATCCGCAACCGGATCACATGCGCAAGTTCGTCATCACCAGCGAAGACAATGGCGGCGTACACATCAACTCCGGCATTCCCAACCGCGCGTTTTACCTGGCAGCCCGAGCGTTTGGCGGCTTCGCCTGGGAAAAAGCCGGACGCATCTGGTACGACACGCTGTGTGATGACCGATTGAAACAGGACGCAACGTTCGACGCGTTCGCAAAACTGACGATCAACCACGCCGGCGAGCGCTTCGGCGCCGAAGCAGCCGACGCAGTGCAGCAAGCCTGGGCACAGGTCGGTATCGAATAATCCGAGGAGACCGTATGAAAACGCTACCCGAGCTGGATAAAGATTCCGTTTTGCGCGTATCTCGCCAGGGTGGCGTTGCAGCGATTCACAGCCTGAGCCGCCCAAGGGAAATCGAATTTGCCCAGTGCGATATCAGTCAGCGTTCAAGGATCTGCTCGGTGCTCGAAGGTTGCCTGCCACTGGACAATAGCGAATCGGGACGTGGGGATCAGCGCTTCTACCAGATTGAAGTGCGCTATCAGTCCGGGGAAATAGTGTTGAAGGTGCCGGAGGATCGGGCACCGGGGGAGCTGGTGCATTTGTGGGACAAGGGGGAGCTTTTGTAACGCTCCCCCGATATTCAGACTATTTCTCGACCGGCTGCATCTCGACAATCGTGCCGTTGGTGATCATCACCATCACGTACTTGTCATTGATCTGCACCCACTGCGCCTGCTCGATCGGTGCTTTCAGACCTTTGGCTTTCCAGTTCTTCAGCGCCTTGTCTTCGCGCTGATACATTTCCGGTGCGCGGTCGTTGACCTTCAGTTGGCGATCGCTGGTAGGCGATTGCACGGCAGGTTCGCTGGAGGTTTGCGCCGCTTGAACAATGGGCGTGATCCCGGCAATACCGGCAACAAGGGCCAGGCTGGCGATTAGGGTTTTGCTGTTCATCGGTGAACCTCTTTCAGATGAGTAGTACCTGAACTCCGACTGCGCGGCGCGGGAAACATTCCTTGTTTTTTGCCGGATGTGGCCGTCAGAAGGCTTTGTCCATCAGACCGCCATCGCTGGCAGGCCAGCTCCCACAGGGATTGGTGTTTCACCACATTTTTTGACCAGAGCTCCGGTCCCTGTAGGAGTGAGCCTGCTCGCGATACACCTTCGACTGGCAAACATCGTTTTCGCCTGAGATACCGCTATCGCGAGCAGACTCACTCCTACAACAGCAAAAACCAGATCAAAAGATCGCAGCCTTCGGCAGCTCCTACACGATGAGCGTTAGCTCGAGTACCGCTTTCGATCTTGATCCACCAGCGACGTCGGGAGGCTGAGTGGAGGGATTGATCCGCCCTACGCATCAATCCATGCCAACAATGCAATTAACAGATTGTTACATCTGCGCCACCATCCACCTCAATAAAAACCGTGCGCCGCTTCTCCGTAGCGCACGTCATAAAAGCGGTGGAGTACTTTTCAATGACAGCCTCAATCCCAACCAACGGCTCGCGGGCCGGTGCCATCTTCCGGGTGACCTCGGGCAACTTCCTCGAACAGTTCGACTTCTTTCTGTTCGGCTTCTACGCCACGCAGATCGCGGCGGTGTTCTTCCCGGCGAGCAGTGAGTTCGCCTCCCTGATGATGACTTTCGCGGTATTCGGCGCAGGCTTCCTGATGCGTCCGCTCGGCGCCATAGTGCTCGGCGCGTACATTGATGATGTCGGCCGGCGCAAAGGTCTGATCGTCACCCTGTCGATCATGGCCAGCGGCACGATATTGATTGTGCTGGTGCCCGGATACGAAACCATTGGCCTGTTCGCCCCGGCACTGGTGCTGATTGGCCGGCTGCTGCAAGGCTTCTCGGCCGGTGCGGAATTGGGCGGTGTTTCGGTGTATCTGTCCGAGATCGCCACGCCGGGGCGCAAAGGCTTTTTCACCGCTTGGCAGTCGGCCAGTCAGCAAGTGGCGATCATCGTCGCGGCCGCGCTGGGCTACGGTCTGAACCAGTGGATGGAGCCGCAAGCCGTGGCCGCGTGGGGCTGGCGCATTCCGTTTTTCGTCGGCTGCATGATCGTCCCGTTCATCTTTTTCCTGCGCCGCAATCTGGCGGAAACCGAAGAGTTCGCCGCGCGTAAACATCGCCCGAGCATGCGCGAAGTGTTCCGCACCCTCGGCCAGAACTGGGGCGTGGTGCTCGGCGGAATGCTGATGGTCGCGCTGACCACCACCGCGTTCTACCTGATCACCGTATACGCACCGACCTTCGGTAAAACCGTGCTGCACCTGAGCACTTCCGACGCGCTGCTGGTGACGCTGCTGGTGGGTGTGTCGAACTTCTTCTGGCTGCCGATTGGCGGCGCGTTGTCCGACCGCATCGGCCGTCGTCCGGTATTGATCGGCATGGCCTTGCTGGCGCTGGCCACGACGTATCCGGCGCTGTCGTTCCTGGTGCAGGCGCCGAGCTTCACCAACATGCTGCTGTCGCTGCTGTGGCTGTCGTTCATCTACGGCTTGTACAACGGCGCGATGATTCCGGCGCTGACCGAAATCATGCCGGTGGAAGTGCGCGTCGCCGGTTTCTCCCTGGCTTACAGCCTGGCCACGGCGATCTTCGGCGGTTTCACCCCGGCGATGTCGACCTTCCTGATCCAGTACACCGGCGACAAAGCCGCGCCAGGCTACTGGATGAGCATCGGTGCCCTGTGCGCCCTGTGCGCCACGCTTTATCTGTACCGCCGTGCCGGTGGTCGTCTGCAACCTGTCGCGGCCTGAGGAATACTCGCCATGAAAAAACTTTTTACTGTCACCGCCCTGCTCGCCGGTCTCGCCTTCAACTTCGCGGCCCAGGCCGAAGAACTGAGCGTGATGACCTCCGGTGGTTTCACTGCCGCCTACAAGATCCTCGGGCCGAAATTCGCCGCCGCAACGGGCAACACGCTCACCACCAGTCTCGGCCCGTCGATGGGCAAGGCGCCCGAAGCGATTCCCAATCGTCTGGCACGCGGTGAGCACGCCGACGTGGTGATCATGGTCGGTTACGCCCTCGATGAGCTGATCAAACAAGGCAAGGTCGACCCGGCCTCCCGCGTTGAACTGGCGGATTCGCGGATCGGCATGGTGGTGCGTGAAGGCGCGGCGAAACCGGACATCAGCAGCGTCGATGGCCTGAAGAAAACCCTGCTCGGCGCGCAGTCGGTGGCGTACTCCGACAGCGCCAGCGGCGTGTATATCGAGCAGCAGCTGTTCAAGAAACTCGGCATTGAAGATCAGTTGAAACCGAAAGCCAAGATGATTGCCAGGATCCCGGTCGGTTCGGTGGTTGCCACTGGCGACTATCAGCTGGGCTTCCAGCAGGTCAGCGAATTGCTGCCGGTGCCGGGCGTGAGCTTCGTCGCGAAGATTCCGGAATCGGTACAGTCGGTGACGCGTTTTGCCGCGGGCATTCCGGTCAAGGCCGAGCATCCGCAAGAAGCCAAAGCCCTGCTCGCCTACCTCGCTGCACCGGCCGCTCAGGCTGACGTGCAGGCCACCGGACTGGATTCGGTCAAGCGTTGATCGTTGGCGGCTGGACGCGCATTTCCACGACCAGCCGCTCCAGTTCCAAAGCCGCCGGGGTCAACGTGCGATCCCGGCGCTTGATGATGCCGACACTGCGCATCACTTGCGGCTCGGTCAGCGGCACCCGCGTCAGGATCGGATGATCCGGCCCTGGCATCGCCATCAACGGCACCGCTGCCACGCCCAACCCCGCCTCCACCAAACCGATCATCGTCGTAACATGCCGCGTCTCGCAGATGCTCTGCCGCTGCGGCACCACCCCGCCCAAGGCCTGATCGAGCAGAAAGCGATTACCCGAAGTCTTGTCCAGCGCGATGTAATCCTGCTGATAGAACTCGCCCCAACTGACGCTGCTGCGCCCGGCCAGCGGATGATCGCGACGACAGGCGACAACGTAGCACTCCTGCACAAGCGGTTCGAACTCGACTTTGGCATCCTGCGTGCCGAGGAAACTCAAACCGAAATCCGCCTCGCCATTGACCACCGCACTCAACACATCGTGAGCACTGGAATCGAGGACTTTGACTTTGATCCGTGGAAACTGCTGGTGATAACGCGCGACCACGCGGGGCATGAAGTAGTACGCAGCCGACGGCACGCAGGCCACGGTGACATGGCCCAAACGGGTCGAAGCTACTTCGCTGATGCCGAGCAAGGCAATGTCGAGATCATCCAGCAAGCGTTCGACACTGGGCATGAAGCCGCGTCCGGCCTGGGTCAGGCTGACCTTGCGCGTGGTGCGCTCGAACAGTTTGACGCCGAGGGCGTCTTCGAGCTTCTCAATGCGCCGGCTAAGCGCCGGTTGCGACAGGCGTACGGTGTCGGCAGCCTTGCGAAAACTGCCCTGCTCGACCACTGCACGGAAGGCTTGCAGGTCATTGAGGTCGAAGTTGATGGCCATGGCGTTTCCGGAAATTGATGCGCGGGGGTTATAAATGTAACCAGTTGATGCAAATTATTACAGAGCACATAAGATCCCCTGTAGGAGCTGCCGCAGGCTGCGATCTTTTGATCTTGATTCTCTGAAGGCAAAAGCAAGATCAAAAGATCGCAGCCTCGTTGCACTCGACAGCTCCTACAAGGATCGTTGGTGGATCTGAAATTGATTGAACCCTTATCCTTGTCACCCTCGCCGTACCCGTAGTCAGGAGTCGTTCCAATGCCCCATGAAGGCAATCTGTTGCAAGCCGCTGTCGTGTTTCTATTCGCGGCCGTGCTCACCGTGCCTTTGGCCAAACGTCTGCAACTGGGCGCTGTGCTCGGTTATCTGTTTGCCGGGGTGATCATCGGCCCATCGGTGCTTGGCCTGATCGGCAATCCGCAAAGCGTTGCGCATATTTCCGAACTCGGCGTGGTGTTGTTGCTGTTCATCATCGGCCTCGAACTGTCGCCTCGGCGCTTGTGGGTGATGCGCAAATCGGTGTTCGGCGTCGGCCTGGCGCAGGTGCTGCTGACGGCGTCGGTGATCGGTGGGCTGGCGCTGTCGGTGTTCGGCCAGCCGCTGAACAGTGCGATCGTGCTGGGCCTCGGTCTGGCGCTGTCCTCCACAGCGTTCGGCCTGCAAAGCCTTGCCGAACGCAAGGAACTGACCAGCCCCCACGGGCGTCTGGCGTTTGCGATTCTGCTGTTTCAGGACATCGCGGCGATTCCATTGATCGCCCTGGTGCCGATGCTCGCCGGCGTCGATCATCACACCAGCACCGCCGACGATATTCGTCACAGTTTGCAGGTGCTCGGCGGCATTGCCGTGGTGGTGATCGGCGGGCGGTATCTGCTGCGGCCGGTGTTCCGCGTGGTGGCGAAAACCGGTCTGCCCGAGGTATCCACTGCCACGGCGTTGCTGGTGGTGATCGGCACGGCGTGGCTGATGGATCTGGTCGGCGTGTCGATGGCGCTCGGGGCGTTTCTCGCCGGTCTGCTGCTGGCGGATTCGGAATATCGGCATGAGCTGGAAGCGCAGATCGAACCGTTCAAGGGCCTGCTGCTCGGGCTGTTTTTCATCAGCGTCGGCATGGGCGCCAATCTCAGCCTGTTGTTGAGCGCGCCGATCACCGTGTTGGGCCTGACCCTGCTGCTGATCGGTCTGAAATTGCCGCTGCTGTTCGTCGTCGGGCGGCTGGCAGGCGGGTTGAACAAGATCAGCGCGATCCGCCTCGGCATCGTCCTGGCTGCCGGCGGTGAGTTCGCTTTCGTGGTGTTCAAGATCGGCCGTGATCAGGGCCTGTTCGAGCCGCGTCTGTACGACCTGCTGGTGCTGACCATCACCCTGTCGATGGCGCTGACGCCGTTGCTGCTGTTGATCTGCGCGCGGCTGGTCAGCCCGAAAGTGCAGCCGGTGGAAGTGCCGGAGAAATTCCGCGAAATCGATACCGAAGCGCCGCGCGTGGTGATTGCCGGCATGGGCCGGATGGGCCAGATCGTGGCGCGGATCCTGCGCGCGCAGAACATCAAGTTCGTCGCGCTGGACACCTCAGTGGAAACCATCGAACTGTCGCGCAGCTTTGGCGGTGTGCCAGTGTTCTACGGCGACCCGATGCGCCCGGAAATTCTGCATGCGGCGAAGGTTGGCGAGGCGGAATATTTCGTCATCGCCACGGATGATCCAGAAACCAACATCAAGACTGCGGAAGTGGTGCACAAGCACTATCCGCACATGAAAATCATCGCTCGCGCGCGTAACCGTCAGCACGTGCATCGCCTGGTTGACGTGGGCGCGGAAGCGATTCGCGAGACTTACTATTCGAGTCTGGAAATGAGCCGGCGCACGCTGGTCGGCCTCGGTCTGACACAAGCCCAGGCCGATGCGCGGATCAAGCGTTTCAAGCATCACGACGAACAGGTACTGGAGGCGCAACACGCCGTCTACGACGACGCCGCCAAAGTCCTGCAGACCGCCCAGGAAGCCCGGGCGGAACTGGCCAAACTGTTCGAATCGGATCAACTCGAAGAAGAAGCCCGAAAATCCTGATCGTGCCTTGCGCAGATCCAACTGTGGGAGCGAGCCTGCTCGCGAAGCGTCGTGTCAGTCACCCAATACTTCACTGACAGATTGCATTCGCGAGCAGGCTCGCTCCCACAGGTTTTGGTGGCGCCAGGGAAATTGCGTACACCACCATCAAATGTGGGAGCGAGCCTGCTCGCGATGGCGGTCCTCCAGTCGCCGAAGATGTTGACTGGTAAACCACTATCGCGAGCAGGCTCACTCCTACAGGCGGACGCGTCAGGCCAGTTCCAGCGTGGGCGCAGGCTCGACGGCTGTGACTGCAAACCGATCCGCCAGAAACGGCGTGATATCCAGCGGCAGCGGTTCGTCACTCACCAGTTTATCCAGCAACACCCCGGTAATTGCCGAAGTCAAAATGCCGGTGCGGAAGTGCCCGCAAGCGTTCAGATAACCCTCCACCCCACGCATCGGCCCGAGGATCGGCAACTCATCCGGTGAGCCCGGACGCAGTCCGGCCCAGGTGCGCTTGAGGTTTACGTCCGCCAGCTCCGGCAAACAGCGCACCGCGCCCTGCACCAGTCCGGCGATTTCCGGGAAGGTGGTGGTGACGTCGAAGCCTTTGTCTTCGGTGGTGCTACCAATGAGGATTTCGCCGTTGTCCTTTTGCGCCACGTAACAATCGCTGGTGGTCAGGCAGCCATTGAGGATCTTCGGCATGCGCTCGGTCAGCAGGATCTGGCCTTTCACCGGTTTTACCGGAATACGAATCCCCGTCGCCCACTCGCTCAGATCCGCCGCCCAGGCACCAGCGGCGTTGATCAGCGTCTTGCAGTGAAACACCCCCGCCTCCGCCGTCTGCACGCCAGTCACGCGAGTGCCATGATGCAACACGCCGGTAACATTGGTGTTGACGAAGATGTCGACGCCGTTCTGCCGCCCGCCTTCCATGTAGGCATCCGCGAGGCGAAACGGGCTGACCTGATGGTCGCAGAGAAACTCCAATGCACCGCGAGCCTCATGACTGACACTCGGCTCCGCCTCCCGCAACGCCGCTTGATCGAGCCAGCGCACCTGATCGGCCAGATGCGGAATGCAGCCGACGATGTGCTCGGCGTAGAGCCGATCCTCGTCGTCATAAATCACGAATTTCAGCCCGGTCTTCTCGAACTTGCAATCCATGCCGTGATTGTCTTTCAACTCGCGGTGCAACGCCGGGTACAGCGCGTTGGACTGCAAGGCAAAATCGAAAAACGACTGCGGCAAAATATGCGGCGTACTGGCGTCCACCGCCACCGCCGCGCCCCGGGTTGCGCGCTTGCGATTGGCCGACATCATGCGAAAGAAGATCACCCCGCAACCGAGGCCGACCGATTCGCCGATCGCCCACAAACCGCCAGCCGAAGCACGGGTCGCATTGCCGGGGCGCTTGGCGTCGATCAGCGCTACCTTGAGTTCTTTGCGTTTGGACAATTGGTAGGCGCAGGACGCGCCGATCACGCCGCCACCGGCAATGACCACGTCGTAGAACTTACTCATGGGAGGCGGCCTCTGTGCCGAGGGACTGGAATGCGGAAAACGGCACTGGATCAATCGGAAAGCGCGGGCGCAGCCAGCCGACATCCTGACGTCCGGTGGCCTGGCGCAGGCGATCGCTGCAATAGCCGACGCACATCCGCCCCTGACAATCGCCCATGCTCACGCGGGTGCGCATTTTCAGGCTGGCGATGTCTTGCACACCCTGCTCCAGGGCCAGATCGATGTCGGCGCGGGTCGCATGTTCGCAGCGGCAGATCACCGTGTCGGCTGCGGGCAAAGCAGTCTGGCCGACACCGCGCGCCGTATAGCGATCCACGGCTGCACGGAAGCGCACGATGGCTCTGAGTTTGCTCAGGTAGCGGTCACGGCGGACGCGGGCCAGTTCGGCGTCGAGTTCGCCACGTTGCAGCAGGATCGAAGTGGCAGCGATCTTGCCGGTGAGCATCGCCGCTTCACCGCCGCGAATTCCGCCCATGTCACCGGCCAGATGCACATGCGCCACGTTGCTTTGCTGCCAGACATTGGCGTGGGCCCGCAGGTAACCGTCGTCGCTGAAGCCGTGATCGAGACCCATCTGCTGGCTCAATTGCGTGCGCGGAATAAAACCGTAACCCACCGCCAGCGTCTGCGCTTCGAAGCGTTCGACCCGCGAAAGGTCCGCCTCCCACGTCGCCGAATACGGCGCGACGCTGACGCTTTTCAACTCGCCTGCGCCGTGGGCTTCCACCACACCCCAGCCGTAATTCATCGCAATGCCGTGCAATTTCAGATAAGCGAGCATGCTCAAGCCGTCGAGGAACAGTTGCGGTTTGTTCAGTAGCGCCAGACTCTCGCGGGCGATCTTGCCGAACGCGCAAGCCTCGTAGACGCCGGCGACGCGCACGCCAGCGGCGTGCAATTGGGTCGCCACCAACGGCAGCAGCGGCCCGGTGCCGGCGATGATCACCGGCCCTTGCGGTTTGACCACGCCGCTCTTGATTTGCAACTGCAAACCGCCGAGCAGGATGACTCCCGGCAACGTCCAGCCGGGAAACGGCACGCTGCGCTCATGGCAACCGGCGGCCAGCAACAGCTGCGGATAAGCCATCTCGTGCAGTTGCTCATCGCCGTCGAGCACCACCAACGCGCGGGTGCCTTCAGCGCCGACCACGCGATGGTTGAGGCGCACGTCAATCAGCCCCGACTGCTGCTGAAATTCGCCGTGCAGTTTGTCCAGTGCTTCGGAATAACGCGGGCCGAGATAATCCAGCTGCACGCCATCGCGCAACGGCCCGCGATAGACCACCCCTCCGAGGCGCGAAGCCTCTTCGAGCAAGGTGCAGCGCACCCCGTGGCGCGCCAGTTCGATGGCCGCCGCCATGCCCGCCGGCCCACCGCCGACAATCAGCGGTTGCAGGCTCATGCGACCTCCTGGCCGACGACGCGGTTGACCTGGGTTTCAATCTGCATGCCGTCGCGCACTACGGTCTGGCAGGCGCGGCGTTTGTGGCGACCGTTGATTTTCACCAGACAGCACTGGCACACGCCCATGCCGCAATAGGCGCCGCTGATCTGATCGTGATCATTGCGTGCGATCTGACGCACGCCGAGGGACTGGATGACGCTGAGGACAGTTTCGCCAATGCCGGCGCTGACCGCTTGGCCATTGATGTGCACGGTCATGTCCGCCTGCACCAACGGCTGGATATCGAAAGTTCTTTCTAGGCAGTTCATTACGGTGTTCGTCCGTGAAGATTCAGTTGAGGTTGTGACAGCTCCTTGCTGCACTACGCCTCGTCGACGCTTTTATTGCTGTGTTTTCAACGTCGACGCGGATACTTCGTCAGCGCAACAAGGTGCGCGAGAAGGACTGTAGCTCATACCTCAGCAAAGGCCTGGGTCATTTACGGTAGGCGATATCGCAACGCGAAATATTGATCCAGGCCAGTGAAAATGTCGGGATGGACAACGCTCAGTTGGAGAAGACGAACTGGCCTTTGATTTTCTTTGCGCCGAAGAAACCAAGGTCGGGGAACAACAGGTTTTTCAGCCAGGCAACGTAGAAGATCATCGCCAGCGTGATTGCCACGCCGATCACCGTACCGGTCGGGTCCTCTCCGTATTCCTTGAACATGCGCGGCACCTGGCTGATCGAGAGCACCACATACACCGTGTAAGCATGAGCCGCGTTGCGATAAAAACCCCAGGCAAAGAGCAAAGGCACGCCCCCTGCAAACAAACCAAGTCCAATGGCGAAACCGGTGCTGATGGTCAGCCCCAGGAGATAGCCACCCACCAGACCGATCAGCGCCTGAACATAAATCAGTCCAAGAAGAATTTTGATCTTGCCAGCGTGTCGTTCAATCAGATCCGGATCCGGGCGCGAGCCGATCAGGTAGGCCAGCGCCTTGTCTTTCAGCGCACCACCAGAGAATGCCTTGAAAGTCTCGGTTTTCGAGCGACCGGCAACGAGCATTTCGCTGACCTGGCGTTTGATTTCCTTCTTGTCCAACTGACTCATCCTTAAAGTGATAAAGCGGAACGCCCGCTGTGCGCAGGGATTTTCGCTTTTGGCCCCGCAGAAAGCAAAAAAGCCGCTTTCACCCGAAGATGAAAGCGGCAGAGGCATCCTGCCTCAGAGGGATCAGTGTACGAACAGGGCGATCAGGATGATGATCGGGATCGGTACGCCGAGGAAGAACAGCAGTAATGAGCGCATGGTGACTCTCCTTTTTAACGGACCGGAGTGGTAGTGGTGTAGGTGTCGACTTCAACGTACTCGACCGCATCGCGACGACGACCGCCGAAGGTGGCTGCGAGGCTGGCGAAGAACGCACCGGCCAGCAGCGCGACGAACATCCACAGCGAGGTGTAGGCAGCGACTTTGGCGGCGGTGTCGGCCGCTTGCTGGGCTTTCAGTTTCGCGTCAGCAATGGCTTTCTGTGTGTTGGCGTAGATTTCGTCAACGCGACGTTCAGCATCGGCCTGGCTCAGGTTGGTACGTTGCGACACCAGTTGTGCAAGGTAGGTGCGGTCTTCGGCGCTGAGCTGACCGTTGGCCAGGCTCTGGGCGAAAATGCGGGTTACGGTGCCGCGTGCGGCGTCATCGCTGACGGCAGCAGGACGGTCATCGCGGAACAGGCTGTCAACGAAGTAGCCGTACTGATCGCTGTCAGTGTTGGCAGCAGCCGAGCCAGCTGCTTGGCTCATCGCCCCGGCAGCACCGCCGACAACATTCGCACCGGCCTGTACACCGCCGCTGATTACGCTGCTGACCGAACCGACCACCAGCACAGCGGTGACCAGCGTGGCGACACACCAGGCAAGGAAACCATGGGCGGTGTCGCGGAAGTAGACTTCGTCACCGTGCATGTTGGCCCACTTCACCCGCAGACGGCCGGCAATGTAGCCGCCCATGCCGGAAGCAATGATCTGCGTCACAGCCAGCCAGACTATCGTCGAAATGCCCAGGCCCTTGGCGCTGACGCCCTCTCCGGCCCACGGTGATACAGCCGAAAAGCCCAGGCCGAAACCGAGCAACACCAGAATCATCGACAGTGCAGCGGCAGCCGCAGCACCGGCGAAGATCGCGCCCCAGGACACGCCTGAAACACTGCTCGACTCTTCCACGGCAGAATAATAGCCATCAGGGGATCTATTCATTGTTGTACTGCTCCAGGCATGAAAAATGGTGTTACAACTCGTCGGATGAGGAATTGCAGTGACCGTGCCAGTTGCAGCAACTAAATAAATCCTTGTTTTTCATTGACCTATAAAATATGAACTTCTTAGGACCTTGCAAATTGCAACAGTTGCCAAATTCCAGCGGGTTTTATGCATTGGCAGAGTCGATCATTTTCGCTTGTAGCTCTTCTTGCCGCTGGGTGTCAGGCAATACACGCCGCCGCGCGGCCCCGTGCAAAACGAGCCGGTACCGCAGGCGCAACCGTCATCGCTTTGCAGGAAGTTTTGCGGGCGCGCCTGTTGGCGCTCGCCAAACATTGCCGCGCAGCTCTTCTTCGAACCGCTGATTGAGCCGTCATTGCACAGGAAAAGGTCGCCGTCGCAGCGGTCGATTCCGCCTTTCTTGCCGGAACAAGGCGTATTGGCCGCCAGAGCGAGACCGCTGGCAAATACCAGCAAAAGCAGGAATATCGGCCTCCAGCCAGAGCTAATCAATTTATTCACAGCGCCACTCCTGTTGGACTTTATGGCCAGATGATATCAATCTTCTGCCAATCAAAGCTTCCGTCCCGGCGAATGGCAGCGGCAACATGAAAGTTAATTTAAAGCGTCACGGGAAATTCTTGGCAAAATGCTGCCATTCCGTTTGAACCGATCAGCAGGCCTGCCTATGACTCGTATCTTGACCATCGAAGACGACGCCGTTACCGCGCGCGAAATCGTTGCCGAACTGAGCAGCCACGGGCTGGACGTCGACTGGGTCGACAATGGCCGCGAAGGCCTGGACCGTGCCGTCAGCGGCAATTACGACTTGATCACCCTCGACCGCATGTTGCCCGAGCTCGATGGCCTGGCGATTGTCACCACGTTGCGCACCATGGGTGTGGTGACGCCGATTTTGATGATCAGCGCCCTCTCCGATGTCGATGAGCGCGTGCGCGGCTTGCGCGCAGGCGGCGATGACTACCTGACCAAGCCATTCGCCACCGATGAAATGGCCGCCAGGGTTGAAGTGTTGTTGCGTCGGCAGACCAGCGTCGCCACCCAGGCGACGACGTTGAAGGTCGCTGACCTGGAACTGGACCTGATCAGCCACGAAGCCCGACGCGCCGAGCAGGTCCTGACGCTGCTGCCGACCGAATACAAACTGCTCGAGTTTCT
Source organism: Pseudomonas sp. UF-293 (assembly GCF_058245595.1). NCBI lineage: Bacteria > Pseudomonadati > Pseudomonadota > Gammaproteobacteria > Pseudomonadales > Pseudomonadaceae > Pseudomonas > Pseudomonas sp. UF-293. Next base: position 56,659 of record NZ_JBSICA010000028.1, read on the forward strand.
GATGCGCAACAGCGGCCAGATCCTTTCGCGGATGATGATTTTCGAAGAGGTGTGGGGTTATCACTTCGACCCGGGCACCAACCTGATCGACGTGCACATCGGCCGTCTGCGCAAGAAGATCGACGCAGCCGGCAACGTTCCGCTGATCCGCACGGTACGGGGCTCCGGCTATGTCATTGCCGAACCCGTCTGACGGCTGGCGCTCTTCCAGCAGCCGCCTGCTGGCGCTGTACAGTTCGCTGTTCGTGGCGTGGAGCGCGATCCTCATGGGGGTCATGTACTACGAGGTGTCCGGCTACCTCGACAAACTCGCCAAACATTCGTTGATGCAACGTCAGCACCTGTTTTCGCACTTTCGCGGCGAGCAACTGGAAGACGCCCTCGCTGCCAGCATGACTTTCGATATCAGGGGTATCGACGCCTATGGTCTGTTCAGCGCGGACGGCGTTTACCTGGGCGGCGCACTTCAGCAAATTCCCGAAGGACTGCCGCTGGATGGCAAGATCCACATGCTCGCCGAGTGCGCCGATTCCGACGATCCGACCCTGCCGAACGACAGCTGCGATGCCGTAGCCACGCAAACCCGCGACGGACGCTGGCTGGTGTTGCTGCGCGATAATGGCTCGTTGTTCGCGGTCACGCGGATCATTTTGCACGCGCTGTTCTGGGGCGTGTCGCTGACGATTATTCCCGGGATCGCCGGTTGGCATCTGCTGCGGCGTCGACCGTTGCAGCGCATTCGCGCGATCCAGAACAGCGCGCAGGCGATCGTCGCCGGCGACCTGACGCACCGCTTGCCGCTGTCCAATCGCCGCGATGAACTGGACATGCTCGCCGCCATCGTCAACGCCATGCTCGAGCGCATCGAACGTTTGATGAACGAGGTCAAAGGCGTCTGCGACAACATCGCCCACGACTTGCGCACTCCCCTGACCCGCTTGCGCGCGCAGTTGTATCGCATGCAGCAACAGGCCGGCGAAGGTTCGCAGCAAGCAGCGCAACTGGATTTGGTCCTCGCCGAAGCAGACACGCTGATGGCGCGCTTTCGCGGGTTGCTGCGGATTTCCGAACTGGAGGATCGTCAGCGCCGTTCAGGTTTCGTCGAACTCGACCCGGCGCAGCTCCTGGAAGAATTGCACGAGTTCTATCTGCCACTGGCCGAGGAAGGCGACCTGCGCTTTCAACTGAACATGCCCGAGACGCTGCCGCCGCTCAATGGCGACCGCGCTTTGTTGTTCGAAGCGTTGGCAAATCTGCTGAGCAACTCGATCAAATTCACCCCGCCCGGCGGCACGGTCATGTTGCGTGGAGTCAACGCCAGTGGGCAGACGCGGATCGAGGTGCACGATTCAGGGCCGGGGATTCCCGAGGCTGAACGTGAGGCAGTGTTCCAGCGCTTTTATCGCACCGAGGGTGGCCAGCCGCAAAGTGGCTTTGGCTTGGGACTGTCGATTGTCGCGGCGATTGTCAGCCTGCACGGCTTCAGCCTTGAGGTCGGGGGCAGTGACCTGGGCGGCGCGAAACTGGTGCTGGATTGTCGGCAGAGCTTGATCAGCCAGGCCTGAGGGGATGCGATCCACCCTGTGGGAGCGAGCCTGCTCGCGAATGCGCTGGTTTAGTCACAGCAATGTTGACTGACCTGACGCCTTCGCGAGCAGGCTCGCTCCCACAGGAAATCCCATGCTTAACAGGTACTGTGCAATTCAATCAGGTCGGGTAATTCGCCCGCAGGGCATCGAGGCCGCCCTGGTAGATACCGTTGAACAACGCCACCACTTCCTCATCGCTCACGCCCACCGCGTTGAAGCGCCCCGACCACGTCACCCGCGCGCCCTGCCCCTGGGCTTCAACCTTGATCGTCGCCAGGTAATCACTGGCCGGGAACGGTGCCTGTTCGATCGTATAGCTGTAGGTTCTGGCCGCGTTATCGAAGGTCTGCAGACGTTCGATAATCACACCGCCGTCAGCGGTTTGCAGACTGCGCACGCGCCCGCCTTCGCTCAGTTCACTTTTGGTAATCAACGGCAGCCAGTCCGGCAGCGTGTTGAAGCCGCCGATCAATTGCCAGACCTGATCGGCCGAGGCCGGGATGTCGATGGTTGCGGAAGCTGTTGGCATAAATACGTCTCTCGAAGAATTCAGATAGTCAGGCTGTCGACCACGCCGCCATCGACGCGCAACGCCGCGCCTGTGGTGGCCGAGGACAGCGGTGAAGCAATGTAGGTGACCAGATGCGCCACTTCCGAAACGTCCGCCACGCGCTGGATGATCGAAGTCGGACGGGCCTTGCGCACAAAGGCGTCGGCCTCGTCACGCAGATTGCGCCCGGACTCGGCAGCGGCGTCCTTGAGCATGTCCTGCAGGCCATCGGTGAAGGTCGGCCCCGGCAGGATCGCATTGACCGTGACCCCGGTGCCAGCCAGACGCTTGGCCAAGCCGTGGGACACCGCGAGGTTGGCGCTTTTGGTCACGCCGTAATTGAGCATGTCCGCCGGCGTCGCCACGCCGGATTCCGATGACAGGAAGATCACCCGGCCCCAACCCTGCTCGACCATCGCCGGCACGTAATGCCGCGCCAGGCGCACGCCGGAAATCACGTTGACCTCGTAGAAGCGTGTCCACTCGCTGTCGGGGGTCTCGAAGAAATCGACGTCGTTGAAGATGCCCAGATTATTCACCAGAATGTCCGCGCGCGGCTCGGCGGCGAAGAGCTTTTGCGCGCCCTCCGCCGTGCCCAGATCGGCGGTCAGACCACGCAACTGCGCGCTTGGCACGGCTTGGCGAATGCTCGCCAATGCCTGCTCGACCTTGGCCATGTCACGACCGATCACCACCACCGTCGCGCCGGCCTCGGCCAACGACTGGCTGATGCCCAGGCCGATGCCGGCGGTACTGCCGCTAACGATGGCCAGCTTCCCACTCAGATCAATCTTCATGCGTTTACCTCATCGATTGGCAAGGGCTCGCGCCGGACGGCCGATGCCTGTTACGGGCTCGACCTTGGCAGCGATTTCAGGGCATGGATCAGCGTAGTCGCGATGTTGCGTCAGTGAGAGAGCTGCCGACCGGTGACGCGGTTGAGCAACTTTTTCTGGCGCAGATCAGATTTCCTTCAAGCGAAGCATGCCGTCGCTGTCGACCCTGACACTGATCGCATCGTAACTGGCCAACGTCGCATGCGCTGTTTCGATCGGATGCTGGTGCGTGGTGGTGATGATCATCAGCGCCGCGCCCGCCGCTTCCGCAGCCTGAATGCCAACCACGGCGTCTTCAAAAATCAGACAGTCCGCCGGTTCAACGCCAAGCTTTTTCGCTGCCAAAAGATAACCCGAGGGATCAGGCTTGCCGGCCGTCACATCTTCCGCCGTGATCATCACCGCCGGTTCGGCAATCCCCGCCGCCGCCATCCGCCGCAACGCCAGATCGCGCGGCGCCGAGGTCACCATCGCCCAGCGATCTTTCGGCAAGTCACGCAGAAATGCCGCCGCACCGGGGATCTCGACAATGCCTTCAACGTCTTCGATTTCCGCAGCAGTAATGAACGCCGCTTGTTGCTCGGCATTCACGCCCGGAAGATTCAGCCGGGTGATGGTGTCGATCGCCCGCGCGCCATGGATGGTCGGCAGGAACGTCTCGACATCAACGCGATGACGCACCGCCCACGCTGACCAGACGCGCTCGGCGGCGGCGATGGAGTTGAGGACGGTGCCGTCCATGTCGAACAGGAACGCGGCGAATGCGCGATCAAAAACCGATGTTTGTGCAGACAAAAGAACAAATCCTCTGACAGATGGCCGGGCAGCCCGGCCCGGCAATGTAGCACTTGTCAGTGCAGCTGCGGGGCCTTGGATTTGAACGCACTTTCCACACAATCGAGCAACTGACCGATCGCCCACGGCTTCTTGATGAACGCCACCGAATGCTTGACCCCAGAGGTCTCGGGCGTTTCATAGCCGGACATGACCATCACCGGTTTGTCCGGCCAGCGATCGCCGAACAGGTTGGCCAGATCGGCGCCGTTAAGCGTGCCGGGCATGGTGATGTCGGTCAGCAACAGCGCGACATCCGCTGCATGCTTTTCCAGATACAAGGATGCGGCGTCGGCGCTGGTTTGCGGTTCGACCTTGAACCCTTCCTCCTGGAGAATTTCGCAAAGGAACTCCAGAATCAACGGATCGTCCTCGACAACCAGAATCAACCCGCCAGGAAGGTGCGCGCTCGACGTAGGTGTAGGGCACATGAACAGCACTCCCCCGAATTACATTTTCGAATAGCGGTTTTGAATCCGCTGCTTATCAGGTATGAGCAGCGCGCTCTGCAGAAATTCACTTTTGATACAGGAGATTTCGCCAAGGTGTTGTTTTTCGGGCCGCAGCCCCCTCCAAAATACTCATTTGTGGTTAAAATGCGCGCCCCTTGCCCGGCCGATCCTGATCCATGAACCCTCCAGCTCTCGCCACCCTCCAAGCCCATTTGCTGCCCGCACTGGCGGCGGCACCCTGCGAAACCCGCCGTCTTTTCCACGGTCGCGGGCGCTGCTGGGCGGGGCTGGAGCAGTTGACCGTGGACTGGTTGCAGGGCGTGGTGCTGGTGTCGCTGTTCAAAGAGCCGGCGCCTGAGCAACTGCAAGATCTACGAGATTTACTGCTGCACCTCGCCGCCTCGCCCGAATGGCAGCAGTCCGCTGCGCACACTCTGCTGGTCCAGCACCGTTATCTGCCGCAGAGCACGGCCGAATGGCTGATCGGTGAGGAAATCGAGGAAATGACCATCGTCGAGGGTGGCTTGCAGTACCGCGTCGACCTGGGCCGCAAGCAGAACACCGGACTGTTCCTCGACATGCGTTTTGGACGCAACTGGGTGCGCGAACAAGCGGCGGGCAAACGCGTATTGAACCTGTTCGCCTATACCTGCGGCTTTTCCGTGGCGGCAATCGAGGGCGGCGCCAGCCATGTGGTCAATCTCGACATGTCCCGCGCGGCGCTGAGCCGTGGTCGCGACAATCATCGTTTGAACGGCCATGACTTGAGCAAGGTCAGCTTCCTCGGTCACGACCTGTTCAAATCCTGGGGCAAGGTGATCAACAGCGGCCCGTACGATCTTGTGATCATCGACCCGCCGTCGTTTCAGAAAGGCAGCTTTTTGCTGACCAAGGACTATCAACGCGTGTTGCGCCGCTTGCCGGAACTGCTGACTGCTCAAGGCACGGTACTGGCGTGCATGAACGATCCTTCGTTCGGCTCGGAATTTCTCATTGATGGCGTGACCCAGGAAGCGCCAAGCCTGCGCTTCGATCACCGGCTGGACAATCCGCCGGAGTTTCCCGATGTCGACCCGCAAAGCGGCCTGAAAGCCTTGGTTTTCCAGCGTATCAGCTGAAACACCAGAAATCCCTCTGTGGCAGCGAGGCTGCTCGCGAAAGCGCAGGGTCAGATAAGAATTTGCTGACTGATACACCGCTTTCGCGAGCAGGCTCGCTCCCACAGTTGTTCGTACAAATCAGCTTTCAGCGCGAATCGAGCGCCACGCCGCTCGCGCGAGCACCTCGCGATAGTCCGTCGGACTGCCTTTGACTCGCCCCGCCAGCCAGGCTCGGCAATAACTGTCCGCCTGGCCGATGATCAGCGATGGCAGCAGCTCGGCAGGCAAATCCTGCAGCTCGGCGGCACGCCCCGATTCCGCAAGCCATTGGCGCAGACGCAGATTGCGCGTCTTGTTGCGCTCAGCCAGGTCTTCCTTGAACGGGCCTTTGGTCACGGCAAACCGCGCGTGATACTGAAAACGCGCCCACTGCGGCTGTTGCTCGACCCAGTCGACATAGCTGAAGACCAGCGCCTGCACGCCTTCTTCGGTGCTATCGGCCGCGTCCAGATACGCATCACGCAAACGCCCTTGATCCTCCAGCGCGGTGAAAAACAGCGCCGCCACCAGCCCTTCCTTGTTGCCGAAATGGTGGTAGATCGCGCCGACGCTGGTGTCGCATTCGGCGCGGATCATCTCGATGGTTGTCGCCTCGATTCCCTGCTCGTTGAACAGGTTCAAGGCTTTGCGAAAGATGTCGCGTTTGAGTTCGGCGCGGCGGCCGGGGTAGCTGCGTTCCAGTAGATCGGCGGTGTCCATGCTGCTTGAGGTCCGAAAAAGGGTTTGAACAAGGCAAGGTTTGCCCGTGGAAATTGCGCCTAGGTTGACAGATTTGCCGTGAACAGAATACCGTTCCGTTACAGAACATTATTCTGTAACGGAACATAATTCTGCAAAACTACTTAGTGAGGCTTTCCATGAGTCAATCTCTCAGCATGTTCAACAGTGTCGGCCCGGATACTTTCAGCAAGATGGCCTGCCAGTTCGCCCCATATTTCAGCAGCATCAATCCACTGATCAGCGAATTGCGCCCGAACGCCGCCACCGTACAAGTGCCGTTTCGCAAGGAGATCACCAATCACCTCGGTACAGTGCACGCGATTGCCATGTGCAACGCGGCGGAACTGGCCGGGGGGATGATGACCGACGTCTCCATTCCGGCCGGCGCGCGCTGGATTCCGAAAGGCATGACAGTGGAATACCTGGCCAAAGCGAAAACCGACGTCACCGCCGTGGCCAGCGCTGAAGGCGTGGATTGGCAGAGCGATGGCGACAAGGTAGTCAACGTCGACATTCACGATACCGAGGGCAAGAAAGTCTTCACCGCGCGCATCACCATGAACGTCAAGCTCGGTTGAGATTGCAGGCACAAAAAAGCCCTTGCAACGGGATGCGCAGCAAGGGCTTTTGATTGCCCGGGTCAGTGCAGAGTCAGGCGCTGGCGGACAAATTCTTCTACCTGGCGACTGGTCTGGTCCAGATGGCGGTCGCGTTGTTTTTCCGCATCGAGCATCGCGCGCTTGCCATTCTTCTGCAGCAGGTAGGTATGAATCTGCTGCACTTCCAGCGAGCGGTAGATCGGCGTGGTATCGATAAAACCGCGCAAGCCGTTGCTGCGGTAATGCCGCGTGCTCATCAGCACCTGAGTTTCGCGCTGGCCGATCACCTCGAAACCCAACGCCTCGAAATACGGCACCTTGCCAATGCTGCAGGCCAGTTCCGCGTGCGGATAGCGCTTGACCATGTCCGCGAGCATCGTCCGCGCCACGCCTTGACGCCGATGGCCTTCGCGTACAGCCATATACGCGACGCTGCATGCCTCCCAATCGCCCTGTACCGGCAGGTACAACAGAAAGCCGACGACCTGCTCCGGATCCTCATCGTCAGTAGCCACCAGCAGTTCCACCTCAGTGCCTTTCTGGCCATTCAACGCCTCGAGGTACAGATGCACCTCATAGCCGACCGCGTACTGATAAACGTTATAAAGCAGATTGCTAGGGCCGAGGCCGACCGCACTGATGTCGGTCAGGTAGTCGACAACCATTTGCAGGATCTGACTGTTGACGTTTTCAGGGCATGGGGACGAGTAGTGGGTGATGCGTGGCATGGACAAACTCCGGCGGTAAATAACGTTGCCGATGATCAGAGCCGTCGACGAACCGCGACATCATACCGTGCCGCGATAGACCACCGTTTAAAGATCCGCTGTCGAAGGCCGATGTAACGAACACCCTGCATTTCACTACCAAGGACCGGGCCATGTATTACCCGCGCGAAGCCGCAAAAGATCATCTTTACAACCGCGTCGTCATGCTCACTGTCGCCTGCTGCGTGGTCTTGCTCCTCGCCGGGATGGCGCGCCATCAGGGCATTCTGTATGCGCTGCTGAATTTCAATGGCGCGCAAACCAACGGCACTGTCACGCAGCTGGAAGAGATCCTGATGAACAAGAATGGCAAAATCATTCACTATCGCTATGCCGACGAGCTGGGCCAGCTCCATGAAGGTGATTTTGTCGACGAACGCTACGCCGAACACACCCAGTACGAAGTCAATGGCCCGATTGCGCTATTGGTCTCGCCCTGGATGCCGGAAAAAAGCGCCATCGCCAGCCAGCTGCAAAGCTATCGCGCAGGTTTTTACATCATGACCGGCGGCGTGACGCTCGCCCTGCTGTTCCTGCTGATTTCCGGCCGGACGTTCTGGCAGATTCAGGCGATGAAGGAACAGGACCGGTATTACTGAACGGTCACTGTTGTGGCGCCACCACTCTGAATTTGATGTTGATGTCTCTGGACACCACGCTGTCGGCCCACTCCCCTGCGCCGAGGCCGAACGCCTCACGGTTGAGCACCAGCTCACCATCGAAGATGCCGATGGCGTTGCCCGGTTTCAACTGCACCGGCACCTCGACCTCGCGAGTGATGCCCTTGAGCGTGAGCTGACCGGCGACCTGGTACAGGTGCTCGCTCACCTGGGTGAAACGGCGGGACTCGAATACCGCGAGCGGGAATTTCTCGGTGTCGAACCAGGCCGGTTTTACCAGTTCGGCATTGGCGTCCTCGCTGCCGGCGTCAATGCTGCTCAGGTCGATATGCAAGGTGGTGCGGGCGTTGGCAAGGTTATCGGTGTCGAAGTCCAGCATCGCCTCGAACTTGCCGAAGGTGCCATACATTCGCGAGCCCATCTGCTGGTAGGTGAAGCTGATCTGGCTGGCGCTGGTATTGACGCGAGTGTATTCGGCGGCTTGAGCGACGGTCGAGGCGTACAGGTACAACGCGGTAACCAGCAGCAATCGCATCGACATGGAATTCTCCGGGCGGCGCGTGCCGTCGAGGGCCTTGATTGACTTAAGCAAACAACCCGTTGTTATGCCAGCACCTATATCAACCGCTCGATTTTCTGATGCTTCCACACCAGTTTGTAATAAAGGGTCTGCAAAATCAGCATCCCCAGGTAGGCAACCGGAAACGCCATCCAGACACCCTGCAAACCGAACTGCCCGTCCAGCCAATACGCCGCCGGCAACTGCACGCCGACCACGCAAATAATCGAAATGAGCACCGGCACCAGCACCGTGCCGCTGGCGCGCATGATCCCGCCGATGATGGCCTGAAAGCCAAATACCAACAGACTCCAGAGCATGATGTGCAGCAGATGCTCGGCCATCGCCCGGGTCGAATCTTCGGTGAGGAACAGGCCCAGCAACCAGTGCGACAAAAGATAACCCAGCACAATCAGGCCCCCGGTCAGACACACGTTGATCAACAGCCCGGTACGCAGGATCGGTCCCATGCGTTGCAGATGTCCCGCGCCGATCGCCTGTGCGCCGAGAATGGATGCGGTGATCGCAATCGACAGCGCCGGGAACTGCACGTAATTGACGATCTGCGTCACCGCGCCATACGCAGCTGTCGCCTGAGACCCATGCTGGTTGACCAGTGCCAGAATCACCAGCTCCGACAACGACAGCACGATCATCTGCACCCCGGTCGGCAGGCCGATGCGCAAAACCTTACCGAGGATCACCCGGTCCAGTCGCAATGCGGCAAAGAACTCCCGGTCCGGCGCCAGCGGATGGCCCTTGCGGATCAGCCGCCAGGCGAGCCATGCCATTGCCGACAGATTCCCCGCCAGCCCGGCATACGCCGCACTCTGAATGCCCAGTGGCGGTAAGCCCAGCCAGCCGCGAATCAACGCCGGAGTCAACGCCAGCCCGACGGCAGTGGAGACGATCAGCGCGAGCAGCGGTGAGAGCGTATCGCTGACCCCGCGCAGCAATTGGGTGAACAGCACGAATACCAGTAGCGATGGCAGAATCCACAACATGACGTGGGCATAGTTCACCGCCTCGTCGAGTACATCCGCCGGCGTGCCCAGCCCCGTCAGCGCCTGGCGCGCAAACACGGTGCCGAGCACTGCGGCAACCAGGCCGATCAGCACACCCAGCAGCAATGTCGCTCCGGCAATCGCCTTGACCATGTGCGTTTCGCGCGCACCCCACGCCTGACCGATCAGCACGCCAGCACCCGCGCCAAGGCCGATGACCAGGGCAATGAAAAAGAACACGACGGGAAACATGCCGGACACTGCCGCCAACGCTTGAGTGCCGAGCATTTGGCCGATGTAGATGCTGTTGACCGTCCCGGACATCGATTGCAGGAAGTTCGACAGCACCATCGGTGCGAGAAACAGCAGATAGGTTTGCCAGAGCGGCTTGGCGAAGGTGGCGCTTTGCATTGAATGGAGGTCCATCTCGACGGCGGCAGGCCTGATTGACGATAGCTTCGGTGAGTTGCGTGCAGCGTGCAATCAACATTTCCCATCGGCGTTGATTGCCTGTTTTGCATTTGTGTAAATGCCAGGCATCGCTTTGTGTCAGTGTGCGGCTGTGGTAAATCAGCGATTCTCTCGACACGCACTATTGAGGCTCGGTTCATGCGCAACGTTGCAAATTTTCTGTTCGGTTCCCTTTTCGTTCTGTTCGCCACCTGCGCTCAGGCGGCCGCACCTGCAGCGGCGCCTGCTTCATTGAAGCCGCTACTGGCCACTTTGAATGAACGTCTGAACATCGGTGATCTGGTTGCGTTGACCAAGTGGGACAGCGGCAAGCCGATCCAGGACAGCCCACGTGAGGCGCAGGTCATCGCCAATGCCCGAACCCTGGCCGCCGAACACAAGCTCGATCCGGACGACGTAGCGCAACTGATCGCCGCACAGATGGAAGCGAATAAACTGGTGCAATACGGTCTGCTCGCGCAATGGCAAGCGGCAGGTGCTGCACCGGACACACCGCGCCCGGATCTGGGCAAACAGATCCGCCCGCGCCTGGATGAACTGCAAAAGCGCTTGTTGCAGCAGTACGCCGCCTTCGCGCCCTATCGCCAGGATCCGAATTGCCCGGCATGGCTGGTCGATGTCCGCAACGGTCTGGCCGCCGATGCGCTGCACGATCTGGCGCTGATTCGTGCCAGCGGCGAGTTGTGCATACGGGCAAAAGCGCTCTGAATCAACGCTCCCGGCAAACATCATCGGCGTCGATGTTCACCATCACGTCAATGAAGTTCTCATAAAAACTGCGCGGCGTAACATCGGCTCCAGACAAACAAACAACTTTCTGGAGCACACGATCATGAAACGCCAAACCCTTCTCGGCATCGCTTTCTCGGTTTTCGCAGTTAACGCTTTTGCAGTAACGCCTGCTCATACCCTGGTCGCTGAAGGCGGCTCGGACAAGCTGATCGAAAGCCGTCTGGCTGAAGGCGGTTCAGATCGTCTGATCGAACGCCGCGTTGCTGAAGGTGGTTCGGATCGTCTGATCGAACGCCGCGTTGCCGAAGGTGGTTCGGATCGTCTGATCGAACGCCGCGTTGCTGAAGGTGGTTCGGATCGTCTGATCGAACGCCGCGTTGC
>NZ_JBSICA010000029.1:0-67535 GCF_058245595.1 Pseudomonas sp. UF-293
CGCAGCGGACGGGACTCGAACCCGCGACCCCCGGCGTGACAGGCCGGTATTCTAACCGACTGAACTACCGCTGCGCGTCGGTGCAGGCACTTTCAGCCTACTCTCTTGCTTGCGCAAGCTTCTCAGGAGTGGTGGGTGATGACGGGATCGAACCGCCGACATTCTGCTTGTAAGGCAGACGCTCTCCCAGCTGAGCTAATCACCCGTTTGCATCTCCGAGGCCGCGAAATTTACGCAGGTGGCGAAGCTAAGTCAATAGCAGGATTGGAGTTTTTTTCAAAAACGGGTTTTAGCTGCAAGCTGCAAGAAAAAGCAGGATCACCTAAAGCAGGCACATCAGCGTCTTGCTTTAGCTTGCAGCTTGAAGCTCGAAGCTAACTTCACTGCTCGTAAATCATTTTCTTGGTCATGCCGCCATCGACAACGAATTCCTGGCCGGTGACAAAGCCGGCATTTCTCGACAGCAACCACGCCACCATCGCCGCCACGTCCTCGACCGTCCCTACCCTGCCCGCCGGATGCTGGGCATGATCGGCATCGGCCAAAGGTTCGGCGCGACGCACTGAGGGATCACGCGCATCAATCCAGCCGGGACTGACTGCGTTCACGCGGATTTCCGGTCCAAGGCTGATTGCCAGCGCATGGGTCAGCGCCAACAGCCCGCCCTTGCTCGCCGCATACGCCTCGGAGTCCGCCTCCGACTGTCGCGCACGGGTCGAGGCCAGATTGACGATCGAACCGTTGTGCGCACGCAGATAAGGCGCACAGTGCTTGGCCAGCAACATCGGCCCGCTCAGATTCACCGCCAGCACCCGATTCCAATACGCCAGATCGAGGCTTTCCAGAGTGATGTTGTGCGGATCGGCCACCGCTGCGTTGCAGACCAGCGCATCGAGGCGACCAAACTGCCCCAATACCTCGGCCACGCCCAGCGCGACCTGATTTTCGTCTGCGACGTCCATGGCGATGAACCAGGCGTTCTCGCCGAGCACCTTCGCCACTTTAGAACCACGTGCCCGATCGAGATCGGTCAGCACCACCTGCCAGCCTTCGCTGATCAGCCAGGCGGCAATTCCGAGGCCAATGCCGCGCGCAGCGCCAGTGACCAGCGCCACGCGGCCATGGGTATTGGCCGCCGGTGTGGACAACTCGATCACAACGCCGCCAGACCGCGCGCCAGGTCGGCTTGCAGGTCAGCCACATCTTCCAGACCGACCGCGACGCGGATCAGGCTGTCACGAATGCCTGCCGCTTCACGCTCCTGCGGCGCCAGACGGCCGTGGGAGGTAGTGCTCGGATGGGTGATGGTGGTTTTGCTGTCGCCGAGATTGGCGGTGATCGAAATCAACCGCGTGGCATCGATAAAGCGCCAGGCGCCTTCTTTGCCGCCCCTGACCTCGAAGCTGACCACCGCACCGAAGCCCTTCTGCTGGCGCTGGGCCAACTCGTGCTGCGGATGGCTCTTGAGACCGGCGTAATGGACTTTCTCGATGCCGTCCTGCTGCTCCAGCCATTCGGCCAGCGCCTGAGCGTTGGCGCAATGAGCTTTCATGCGCAGGTTGAGCGTCTCGAGCCCTTTGAGGAAGATCCACGCATTGAACGGGCTGAGGGTCGGCCCGGCGGTCCGCAGGAAGCCGACTACTTCTTTCATCTGTTCGCTGCGACCGGCGACAACGCCGCCCATGCAGCGGCCCTGACCGTCGATGAACTTGGTCGCCGAGTGCACGACAATGTCCGCGCCCAGCTTCAGCGGCTGCTGCAACGCCGGGGTGCAGAAGCAGTTGTCGACCACCAGGTGCGCGCCCTTGGCATGAGCGATTTCTGCCAGCGCGGCGATATCCACCAGTTCGGCCAACGGATTGGACGGCGATTCGACAAAAAGCAGTTTGGTGTTGGATTTGATTGCCGCATCCCAGGCCGACAGATCGGCCAGCGGTACGTAATCGACTTCGACGCCGAAGCGTTTGAAATACTTCTCGAACAGGCTGATGGTCGAGCCGAACACGCTGCGCGACACCAGCACGTGATCGCCCGCGCTGCACAGGCTCATCACCACCGCCATGATCGCGGCCATGCCGGTTGCCGTGGCGACGGCTTGCTCGGCGCCTTCCAGCGCGGCAATGCGCTCTTCGAATGCGCGCACGGTCGGGTTGGTGTAACGCGAGTAGACGTTACCCGGCACTTCGCCGGCAAAGCGCGCCGCCGCATCGGCAGCGGTGCGGAACACGTAGCTGGAGGTGAAGAACATCGGATCACCGTGCTCGCCTTCCGGCGTGCGGTGCTGACCGGCACGGACGGCCAGGGTATCGAACGCTACGCCTTCGAGGTCGCTGTCCAGCCGACCGGCATCCCATTCCTGACTCATGCTGTCTCTCCTTGCTGTTCTCGAACAATAAATATCAGATACAAAACCGGCCCCTCAGGGCCGGTGGAAACTCAGTTGTTGTACAGATCGATGATCGCACTGACTGCCTGGGTCTTGACCTTCGAGGCATCGTTGCGCGCCTGTTCGATCTTGTCCAGGTAAGCCTCGTCGACGTCACCGGTCACGTACTTGCCATCGAATACCGCGCAATCGAAGTTTTCGATCTTGATCTTGCCGCCGCCGACCGCTTCGATCAAGTCAGGCAGGTCCTGATAGATCAGCCAGTCGGCGCCGATCAGATCAGCCACGTCCTGGGTCGAACGGTTGTGGGCGATCAGTTCGTGGGCGCTTGGCATGTCGATACCGTAGACGTTCGGAAAGCGCACTGCAGGTGCCGCCGAGCAGAAGTAGACGTTTTTCGCACCGGCTTCGCGGGCCATCTGGATGATCTGCTTGCAGGTGGTGCCACGCACGATCGAGTCATCGACAAGCATGACGTTCTTGCCACGGAATTCCAGCTCGATGGCGTTGAGCTTCTGGCGTACCGACTTCTTGCGCGCAGCCTGGCCCGGCATGATGAAGGTGCGACCGATGTAACGGTTCTTGACGAAGCCTTCGCGGAATTTCACGCCCAGGTGATTGGCCAGTTCCAGCGCTGCAGTACGGCTGGTGTCCGGAATCGGGATGACCACGTCGATGTCGTGCTCAGGGCGCTCGCGCAGGATCTTCTCGGCGAGCTTCTCACCCATGCGCAGACGCGCCTTGTACACCGAGACGCCGTCGATGATCGAGTCCGGACGCGCCAGGTAGACGTGTTCGAAAATGCACGGAGTCAGCGACGGGTTGGTTGCGCACTGACGGGTGTGCAGCTTGCCGTCTTCAGTGATGTACACCGCTTCGCCCGGGGCGAGGTCGCGGATCAGGGTGAACCCGAGCACGTCCAGCGAAACGCTTTCCGAGGCAATCATGTACTCGACGCCTTCGTCGGTATGACGCTGGCCGAACACGATCGGACGGATGCCGTGCGGGTCGCGGAAACCAACGATGCCGTAACCGGTGATCATCGCAACGACGGCGTAGCCACCCACGCAACGGTTGTGCACGTCGGTCACGGCGGCGAACACGTCTTCTTCGGTCGGCTGCAGCTTGCCGCGCTGGGCCAGCTCGTGGGCGAAGACGTTGAGCAGCACTTCCGAGTCGGAACTGGTGTTGACGTGACGCAGATCGGATTCGTAGATCTCTTTGGCCAACTGTTCAACGTTGGTCAGGTTACCGTTGTGCGCCAGGGTGATGCCGTAAGGCGAGTTGACGTAGAACGGCTGGGCTTCGGCCGACGTCGAGCTGCCGGCAGTCGGGTAACGGACGTGGCCGATACCCATGTGGCCGACCAGACGCTGCATGTGACGCTGCTGGAACACGTCACGCACCAGGCCATTATCCTTGCGCAGGAACAACCGGCCATCATGGCTGGTCACGATACCGGCAGCGTCCTGGCCGCGGTGCTGGAGCACGGTTAGCGCGTCATACAGCGCCTGATTGACGTTCGACTTACCGACGATACCGACGATGCCACACATGCGACGCAACCCCTACTTAATGGATCTGAACTGAGCAACACTCACTGAGGCGTTTTCGCCGTCGGCAAGAGCTGCTCCTTGAACGGAATCTCAGCGGGTACGCTGATTCCGCTGGCAAGCCACTGACTGCTCCACCCGAGTATCAGGTTTTTGGACCAGTCGGCGACCAATAGAAACTTGGGCACGAGCTGTGATTCTTTCCACCACCCGTCCTGCTGTACCGGCCCCAGGCTCAACAGCCCGACCGCCACGACCACCAGCAACACGCCACGCGCTGCGCCGAAGGCCATGCCGAGGAATCGATCGGTCCCGGATAACCCGGTGACGCGAACCAACTCGCCGATAAGATAATTGATCATTGCGCCCACGATCAGTGTGGCGACAAACATGATGGCACAGCCCGCAATCACGCGAGCCGATGGGGTTTCGATGTATCCGGCGAGGTACTCGGACAGTGAGCCACCAAACATCCAGGCAACCGCTCCTGCGATGATCCAGGTCAGCAGCGATAATGCTTCTTTCACGAAGCCGCGGCTCAGACTGATCAATGCGGAGATGGCGATGATTGCAACGATCGCCCAGTCAACCCAGGTAAATGGCACAGTGCAGCCTACAGACGGATAAGGCGGCGCATTTTAGCAGAGCGCATGGCTGTCGGTAAGCTGCGATTGTCAGTGCTTTTCAATCGAGGTGATAGATTTCAGCCACGTTCAGGCTGAAAACGGACAACGAAGCCTTTGAGGTTCTGCTGACGGCTGAGCAGATCGCGCAGACGATCGGCTTCGGCACGCTCGATCAGCGGACCGACGAAAACCCGATTCTTGCCATCGGCCGAACGGATATACGCGTTGTAACCCTGGCTGCGCAGGTTCTTCTGCAGGCTTTCGGCGCTGGCACGACTCGACAGACTGGCCAGTTGCACCGACCAGCTTACCGACAGACCGTTCGCATCGACGCGGCTCTGCGTGGTGTCAGGCTTGCTGGTTGCGGATGTGATCGGCTGAGCCGGCGCCGGAATCGGCTTGGCCACCGGTGGCGGCGTTGCCGGGCGGGCGATCTGCGCAGGGATGGTCGGTGCCGGAGCCGCCGGTGCGGCCGGCGCGGTTTCTTCAGCAACTTCTTCGTCGGTCGGCACCGGCTCTTGCGGCAAAGCCTGCGGCTCAGGTACAGCCACCGGGTCCATTTGCACTTGCGGCATGGCCGAGGGTTGAGGCGCAGCCGGGGCCTCGACGGTCACCTGACGCTGCTCGTCCTGGCGGGAAAACAGCATCGGCAGGAAGATCACCGCCAGCGCCACCAGCACCAAAGCGCCGACCATGCGCTGCTTGTACGCTTTATCCAGCAAAGCCATTTGCCGCTTCCTCCGTGGAGCGCCGGGCCAGCCATTCAAGGGCCTCGGCGACACAATAAAATGATCCGAACAAGAGAATCTCGTCGTCGCTGGTCGCAACTGCGCACTGCCCTTCCAGAGCGGCCGCAACGCTGGCATAGGACGTAACCGAAGCACCAAGGTTCTGCAGCACTGCCTCAAGTTCAGCCACCGGACGCGCGCGCGGCGAATCCAGCGGTGCGACAGCCCAATGCGCGACACTAGCATTCAATTCGCCAACAACACCATCGAGATCCTTGTCCGCCAGCAGGCCGAACACCGCCAGGCGCTTGCCAGCCGGCGGCCGCGCCGCCAGACGACGCGCAAGATATTCAGCGGCATGCGGATTGTGACCGACGTCCAGCAACAGATTCAGGCGCTTGCCATTCCACTCGAACGAACGACGATCGAGGCGTCCGACCACGCGTGTCGCCTGCAATGCAGGGACAATCTGTGCGGCATTCCACGGCAACCCTGTCAGCAGATAGGCCTGCAACGCCAGCGCGGCGTTCTCCATCGGCAGATCGAGCAGCGGCAAGTCACGCAGTTCGACCGCCTGGCCCTGCGCATCGGTACCGCGCCACTGCCAATGCTGCTCGGTGATGCCAAGATCGAAATCGCGTCCACGCAGGAAAAACGGACACGCCAGTTCGCGTGCCTTGTCGAGCAGTGGTTGCGGAGGATTCAGATCGCCACACAAAGCGGGCTTGCCCTGGCGGAAGATTCCGGCCTTCTCGAAGGCTACGGACTCGCGGGTATCGCCTAGATAATCGGCATGATCGACGCCAATGCTAGTGACCAGCGCGATATCGGCATCGACCACATTGACCGTGTCCAGACGCCCACCCAAACCCACTTCAAGCACTACAGCGTCAAGCGCAGACTGCTGAAACAGCCAGAACGCTGCCAGAGTGCCCATTTCGAAGTAAGTCAGGGAAGTCTCGCCGCGGCCCGCCTCGACCGCAGCAAAGGCTTCGCAGAGCTGCGCGTCAGTGGCTTCGACGCCGTTGAGCTGCACCCGCTCGTTGTAACGCAGCAGGTGCGGAGAATTATAGACACCAACGCTCAGGCCCTGGGCACGCAGCAACGAAGCCACGAACGCGCAGGTCGAACCCTTGCCGTTGGTGCCGGTGACCGTGATCACCCGAGGCGCCGGCTGGCCCAGCCCCATGCGGGACGCTACCTGTTGCGAACGCTCCAGGCCCATGTCGATGGCCGACGGATGCAACTGCTCGAGGTAGGCGAGCCATTCACCAAGGGTGCGCTGGGTCATACGTTGGCAGGCACCGGCGGTACCACGATCGGCTCGATTGGCGCGGCGACGAATTTCGGCGTCGGCTTGCCGGTCATCTGCGCCAGCAGGTTACCCAGACGCGGGCGCAGTTCCTGACGGTGAATAATCATGTCGATGGCGCCGTGCTCCAGCAGGAATTCGCTGCGCTGGAAGCCTTCCGGCAGTTTCTCGCGCACGGTCTGCTCGATGACACGTGGACCGGCGAAGCCGATCAGGGCTTTCGGCTCGCCAACGATGACGTCGCCAAGCATCGCCAGACTGGCGGAAACACCACCGTAGACCGGGTCGGTCAGTACGGAAATGAATGGAATGCCTTCTTCACGCAGGCGCGCCAGCACGGCCGAGGTCTTGGCCATCTGCATCAGCGAGATCAGCGCTTCCTGCATGCGTGCACCACCGGAGGCGGCGAAGCAGATCATCGGGCAGCGATTTTCCAGTGCGTAGTTGGCAGCGCGCACGAAGCGCTCACCGACGATGGCGCCCATGGAACCGCCCATGAAGTTGAATTCGAACGCCGAAACTACCACCGGCATGCCCAGCAGGGTACCGCTGACCGAAATCAGCGCGTCTTTTTCGCCGGTCTGCTTCTGCGCAGCAACCAGGCGATCCTTGTACTTCTTGCCGTCGCGGAATTTCAGACGGTCAACCGGCTCCAGGTCAGCACCCAGTTCGTTGCGGCCTTCCGGATCGAGGAAAATGTCGATGCGCGCACGTGCGCCAATGCGCATGTGGTGGTTGCACTTGGGGCAAACGTCCAGGGTCTTTTCCAGCTCCGGACGGTACAACACCGCCTCGCAGGATGGGCATTTGTGCCACAGACCTTCAGGCACCGAGCTCTTCTTGACCTCCGAGCGCATGATCGAAGGGATCAGTTTGTCTACTAACCAGTTGCTCATGCTTTCTTTCTCCAGTACCGGCGGCCCGAACGCTCTGGTTCGCAGCCCCGCGTATGCCCTTGAGCTAAATTCATGTGTGTGGCGATGATCGATGAAGAGTCGCGGTCAGCGCGAAACATGACCTGCGTACGATTCAGCAACCCTCAGCCGCGCCTGCTTTGTGCAAGTGCATTGATGGACGGCCGCAGACTGCCAGCCGTCACATCGACGATGTATTGCCGCGCACCGCGTTGATGAATGCGCGAATCTTGTGGTGATCCTTGATGCCTTTGCTCGCCTCTACCCCGCCGCTGACATCCACCGCGTAGGGCTTGACCTGTGCCACCGCGCCGGCAACGTTCTCCGGCGTCAGGCCACCGGCCAGAATCAGCGGCTTGCTCAGGCGTTGCGGAATCAGTGACCAGTCAAACGCCTCGCCGGTTCCGCCGGGCACCCCTTCGACATACGTGTCGAGCAGTACGCCACTGGCGCCGGGAAAGGCATCGCAGGCGGCGGCAATGTCATCGCCAGCCTTGACTCGCAGTGCTTTGATGTACGGACGATGCCAGCCTTCGCACTCCTCCGCGCTTTCGTCGCCATGGAATTGCAGCAGATCCAGCGGCACCGCATCGAGGATTTCTCCCAGCTCGCAACGACTGGCATTGACGAACAGCCCCACGGTGGTGACGAACGGCGGCAACGCCTTGATGATCGCCCTTGCCTGCTGCACGTTCACTGCACGCGGGCTCTTGGCGTAGAACACCAGACCAATCGCATCGGCGCCGGCTTCGACGGCGGCCAGCGCATCTTCGATGCGGGTAATGCCGCAGATCTTGCTGCGAACGGCTGACATGTCAGGAAAACCTCAAGGCAAAATCCGAAAACGTCCCGGATGGTAACAAAAGCGTTCGAGGGCGTCAGCCGTCAAGTTCGGAGAAACCCGTAAGGAAATGTGGCCCGATAAAACGCTCTGGCAACGGGAATTCGTCGTGGTACTCGACCTGTACCAGATACAGCCCGTACGGATGCGCCGTCACCCCGCCGGAGCGGCGCTCGCGACTCTCCAGCACTTCCTTCATCCACTCCACCGGGCGCTCCCCGGCACCGATGGTCATCAGCACACCGGCAATATTGCGCACCATGTGATGCAGGAAGGCATTGGCACGAATGTCGAGCACGATCATCTTGCCGTGACGGGTCACGCGCAGGTGATGCATCTTCTTGATCGGCGACTTGGCCTGGCATTGACCGGCCCGGAACGCGCTGAAATCGTGGGTACCGATCAGGTACTGCGCCGCCTCGGCCATGCGCTCGGCGTCAAGCGGGCGATGATTCCAAGTGATTTCTTCGTTGAGATGCGCCGGGCGGATCTGGTCGTTGTAGATCACGTAGCGATAACGCCGGGCAATGGCTTTGAACCGCGCGTGAAAATGCGCCGGCATGACCTTGGCCCAGCTGACGCTGATGTCATGGGGCAGATTGATGTTGGCGCCCATGACCCAGGCTTTCAGCGAGCGATCAACTTGAGTGTCAAAGTGCACCACTTGGCCGCAGGCATGCACGCCGGCATCGGTACGCCCGGCGCATTGCAGGGAAACCGGCGAATTGGCGACTTTCGACAGGGCTTTTTCAAGCTCTTCCTGCACCGTTGCCACGCCGGTCAGCTGCCGCTGCCAGCCGCTGTAGCGCGAGCCTTTGTACTCAACGCCCAGCGCTACACGGTAAAAGCCGTCGGGCGCCATTTCGGCGACCGGGTTATCTATGTTTGCCAAGATGGGACAGCCTGCTGATTTGCAAAGGCGGGCATTATAAGGCGGTGGGCTGGGGATGCCAGAGTTCTCTATCGGCAGTACCGCCCTCTTCGCGAGCAGGCTCGCTCCCACATTTGCAATGCGTCCCCCTGTGGGAGCGAGCCTGCTCGCGAAAGCAATCGATCAGACACCGCAGAATTCGGCACAAACAAAAACGGCAGCCCCACCGGGCTGCCGCTTATCGTTTACCGCTGAACTTATGCCAGGTTGGAAAGCATTTCCTTGGCCTCGCCCCGCTGCTTCTCATCACCCTCGGTCAACACTTCGTTGAGGATGTCACGCGCACCGTCGGCGTCGCCCATGTCGATGTAGGCCTGGGCCAGATCGAGTTTGGTCGCGGCTTCGTCAGTGCCGGCGAGGAAGTCGAAATCGTCTTCGCCCAGATCGTCACCCAACGCAGCGTCCGCTTCGGTGAAGCTCGGCTCGGCCATGCTTTGCGACAGGCGATCCAGCTCGGCATTGACGTCGTCCAGCTCGGCCGCGAAGGCGTCCGGCTCGGCGGCTGGGTTGCTGTCCATTTCGTCGGCCAGTGACAGGTCGAAATCGGCTGGCAGCTCCAGGTCGTCCTGCGGCACGTCAGCAACTACCGGCGTTTCGACCGGGTGCAAGTCCTTCACGCCGTCGTCCAGATCCAGCAGGAAGTCATCTTCAGCCAACGTGGCCGGCGATGGTTCGGCGCCGAGATCCATGTCCAGATCGAAGTCCGACAGATCGTCGAGATTGTCTTTCATCTCGGTCTGCTCTTGCAGCACCGAGGCGAAGCTCAGATCGTCTTCAGCCGGGAACGCGTCGAGCTCGACCGGCGCTTCTGGCTCGGCCACTGGCGCAGGATCGACCGGGGTGATGTTGTCGAGATCGTCCAGGCTCAAATCGAACGCCGTGTCGAGATCGTCAGCGGCAGCCTCAGGCGCTTGTGGCTCGTCCTGCAACAATTCCTTGACGTACTGCGCGTCCAGCTCGGCAGCGACGGCGGCAGCCGCCAGCCCACCGGCAGCGACCACCGCCATGGCCGGGAAGCGGCTTTTCAGTGCTTCAACCTTGGCGAAGTTGTCGCCGTTGGCCACCAGTTGACGCTCTTGCGCGACGAACGCATCGCGGTCGCCCTGCTGGCCGTAGACTTCCATCAGCTTCAGGCGCAGATCGCTGCGTTCCGGCTCGAGGCTGACGCCTTCTTCCAACAGCGCGGCGGCTTGATTCAGGCGACCGGCATTGATGTGCGATTGCGCTTTGTCGAGCACGTCATCAGAGCGTTCGCCGGCCGGGGCCACCAGAGGCGCGGCAATCGGCGCAGCCATCACCACCGGAGCGACGACCGGTGCTGGAGTTGGCGCAGGTGCCGGAGCGGGCGTATTGAGTTTGACGCTGGCCGCTGGAGTTTCCAGGCCAGAGAAGCTGCTTTCCGGCAGATCCTGCTCAGCGGAGAACTCTTGCTCTTCAGCCAGAGCGCGGGCCATGCGCAGGTGCTTTTCGGCTTCCTGCTGGGCTTTGCGACGGCGCGCCAACAGCAACAGCAGAAGCAGCAGAACCACCGCACCGCCGCCGATCAGGCCGAGCAGGATCGGATTGGTCAGCAGTTCGTTGAAGGCTTTGTCATCGTCGGCAGCAGGCGGCGTGGTTTCGACCACCGGCTCGACGACTGGCTCAACCGGGGTTTCCGCTGGCGGCGCGATGGCCGATTCGGGAGTTGGTGAGGCCGCTGCGGCGTCGGCCGGAGTGGCAGGCGGTGTCGCGGCCAGTTCGGCAGTGATCGCCGGCACCGGCGGCACAGCACCGTTGGCGCCAGGCGCAGCGCCGGCGCCAGCGCCGTCGGCCTGCATCTTCGCCAATTGATTGTTCTTCAGCTCGATGAGTTTTTGCAGCTTGTCCAACTGGCTCTGCAGATCAGCCATGCGGCTTTTCAGTTCCTCGTTGTCACGACGGGTCGTGTCGAGGTTTTCCTGAGTGATTGCCAGTTTGTTGCTCAGTGCCTTGGCGTCGCCCGCCGGGCCTTTTGCGCCGGGCTTGGCGCTTTCCGCCGAGACCAGGCTCAGGTTGTCCTGAGTATTGGGCGCCGCCCCCGTGTTGCCTCGGCCACGATTGGTCGCATCCAACTGCTGCTGACCGGTGCCAGGCTTGGCCACGTAACGACGGCCCTGACGCCAGGCTTCGTTCTGCGCCGCCACTTCAGCGATGGCTGCCGATTGCGGCAACGCGGTGCTTTGCACCGGGTCCGGCAGACGCAACACCTGACCGGTTTTCAGGCGGTTGATGTTGCCGTCGATAAAGGCATTCGGATTGAGCGCCTGAATCGCCAGCATGGTCTGCTGCACCGAGCCGCCATTGCGCGCCTTCGCGGCGATTTCCCACAGGGTGTCGCGCGGCGTGGTGGTGTATTGATTGCGATGGGTGGCGCCAGTGGTTGGCGCAGTGATGGTCTGTGACGGCGCCGGTTGCGCGGCAGCGTCAGCGGTCTGCGGCGAGAACTTCGACGGATCGAGCAGCACGCTGTAATCACGCAGCAGGCGGCCATTGGGCCACATCACCTGCACGAGGAACTTCACCATCGGTTCCGACAGCGGTTGGCTCGAGGTCACGCGCAACACGCTTTTGCCGTTGGCGTTGAGCACCGGGGTGAACGTCAGGTCATTGAGAAAAGCCTGACGATCGACGCCGGCCTTGGCGAAATCTTCAGGGGAAGCCAGGCTCGGCACCACCTCGGCGGCAGTGAGATCCTTGACGTCGAGCAGCTCGATTTCAGCCACCAACGGCTGGTTCAGGGTCGACTTCAGGGTCAGCTCCCCGAGCCCGAGGGCATGCGCCATACCGGAGGACAGCGCCGAGGCGGCCGCTATTGCTAACACCAGTTTGCGAACTTGAACCATAGCCTCATCCTTTGTTTGAACGTTCCTCGGCCAGCGAGAAGCTTTTGAATACCGCTGCCGTAAGGCATTGCACGCGACGACGAGGGTCGCCGCGCGCGATCATTTCTGTGCTGCCCCGGAAAGTCCCGGAGGGTGACTCGTCATCGACGTGCTTCGGGCAAGCATAGCGCTCACCTAGAATCAGTCGACAAATTGTTGCCAAGTATCTTTTACAGCAGGTCTTTTATCAACAACTCAGCCAGTTGCACGGCATTGAGCGCCGCGCCTTTGCGTACGTTATCTGACGTCAGCCAAAGATTTAGTTCCGCCGGGTCGTCGACACCACTGCGCACGCGGCCGACGTAGACCACGTCCTGCCCCACCGCATCGCCGACAGCGGTCGGATAATCGCCGGCCTCGACCAGCTCGATGCCCGGTGCAGCCTCGAGCGCGGCGTTGACCTTTTCCAGGTCAACAGCGCTGCCTGACTGCAAGGTCACGCTAAAGCTATCGCCAAAAAACACCGGGGCTTGAACGCAAGTGGCAGAAATCTTCAATAAAGGTTTTGCCAGCACCTGGCGCAACTCGCGTACCAGACGCTTTTCCAGCAGCGTGTGACCCTGGGCATCCGGCGTGCCGACCTGGGCCAGCAGGTTGAAAGCCATTTGCCGATCAAAGAAAGTCGGCTCCAGCGGACGCATGTTCAGCAGCTCGGCAGTCTGCCGCGCGAGTTCGGTGACCGCCTCACGACCTTGGGCGGAAACGGCCAGGTTGGCGGTGACGTTGACGTATTGCAGATCGAGCAGATCAAGCAGCGGCGCCAGCACCACTGCAAGCGTAGTGGCCGACGGGCTTGGGCTGCTGACCTGGAATGGGCTTTTCAGACTGGCGAGAATATCGGCATTGGCCTCGGGCACCACTTGTGGCGCCTGATCCGCAGGCAACGCGCCGGACAGGTCGATCAACGAGCAACCGGCAGCATGGGCGCGAGCGGCGTAGCTCAGCGACACCGCAGCGCCGGCAGCGAAAAACACCAGTCTGACTTTGCTGAAATCGAACTCGTCGACCTCGCGCACACGTACGTTTTTGTTGCGGAACAGCACCGAGCTGCCGGCCGACTCACTGCTGGCCAACAGGTGCAGATTGCCGACCGGGAAATCGCGCTCTTCGAGAATCTGTACGAGGGTTTCGCCGACAGTACCGGTGGCGCCGATAACGGCGATATCGAAAGTCTGGGTCATGGAGCTACCTCTGGCAAAACGGGGGGAGCGGCACTTTACCGGGTGGGTGGCGCACAGGCAATTTCTGCGGGATTTGCGGCGGCTGTACCAGCCCTTTCGCGAGCAGGCTCGCTCCCACAGGAGACCGCGTTTCAATGTGGGAGCGAGCCTGCTCGCGAAGACGGCAGCACAGACACCGGAGAAATCCTTGGCATAAAAAAACCCGCACCTCTCACAAGGCGCGGGCTCTTTCACAACTTCAAGCGATCAACGCTCCAGCAGGATCCGCAGCATGCGGCGCAGCGGTTCGGCCGCGCCCCACAGCAGTTGGTCGCCGACGGTGAAGGCACCGACGAATTGCGAACCCATGTTCAGCTTGCGCAGACGACCGACCGGTACATTCAGGGTACCGGTGACCTTGGTCGGGCTCAGCTCCTGCATGCTGATCTCACGGTTGTTCGGTACCAGCTTGACCCACGGGTTGTGCTGGCTGATCAGCCCTTCGATATCGGCAATCGGTACGTCTTTGTTCAGCTTGATGGTCAGCGCCTGGCTGTGGCAGCGCATGGCGCCGATGCGCACGCAGATGCCGTCGACCGGGATCGGGCTCTTGAAGCGACCGAGAATCTTGTTGGTCTCGGCCTGGGCCTTCCACTCTTCGCGGCTCTGGCCGTTCGGCAGTTCCTTGTCGATCCACGGGATCAGGCTGCCGGCCAGCGGTACACCGAAGTTTTCGGTCGGGTACGCTTCGCTGCGCATGGCCTCGGCCACGCGACGGTCGATGTCGAGGATCGCGCTCGCCGGGTCGGCCAGTTGATCGGCGACAGCGGCGTGGGTCGCGCCCATCTGCTTGATCAGTTCACGCATGTTCTGCGCGCCGGCACCGGAGGCCGCCTGATAGGTCATGGCGCTCATCCATTCGACCAGACCGGCCTCGAACAGACCGCCCAGGCCCATCAGCATCAGGCTGACGGTGCAGTTGCCGCCGATGTAGTTCTTGGTGCCCGCGTCCAGTTGCTGGTCGATGACCTTGCGGTTGACCGGGTCGAGAATGATCACCGCGTCATCGTTCATGCGCAGGCTCGACGCCGCGTCGATCCAGTAACCCTGCCAGCCGGCTTCGCGCAGCTTGGGGAATACTTCGCTGGTGTAGTCGCCGCCCTGGCAGGTCAGGATCACGTCGAGGGTCTTCAGCTCGTCAATGCTGTAAGCGTCCTTGAGCGGAGCAATGTCCTTGCCCACGGACGGGCCTTGGCCACCGACGTTGGAAGTGGTGAAAAACACCGGCTCGATTAGATCGAAATCCTGCTCTTCCAGCATCCGCTGCATGAGCACGGAACCGACCATCCCGCGCCAACCGATCAGACCTACACGTTTCATCGCAACTACACCTTCTTGAAAAGTGGGCCGCTGCTTTGTATTGAATTTCGCAGCGGGCCCGAGAGATTACAGATTCCGCAGCGCGGCGACTACTGCGTCGCCCATTTCCTGCGTACCGACTTTGGTACAACCGGCGGAGTGGATGTCGCCGGTGCGCAAGCCCTGATCGAGCACGACGCTGACGGCTTTTTCGATGGCATCGGCAGCGTCGTGCAGATTGAAGCTGTAACGCAGCATCATCGACACCGACAGGATCGTCGCCAGCGGGTTGGCAATGCCTTTACCGGCAATGTCCGGGGCCGAACCGTGGCACGGCTCGTACATGCCCTTGTTGTTGGAATCCAGCGAGGCCGAAGGCAGCATGCCGATCGAACCGGTGAGCATCGACGCTTCGTCGGAGAGGATGTCGCCGAACATGTTGTCGGTGACGATCACGTCGAACTGCTTGGGTGCGCG
The DNA here is from genome assembly GCF_058245595.1 of Pseudomonas sp. UF-293. NCBI lineage: Bacteria > Pseudomonadati > Pseudomonadota > Gammaproteobacteria > Pseudomonadales > Pseudomonadaceae > Pseudomonas > Pseudomonas sp. UF-293. The sequence goes on from NZ_JBSICA010000029.1 coordinate 15,188, forward strand.
CACCAGTTGCATGGCGGCGTTGTCGACGTACATGTGGCTCAGTTCGACTTGCGGGTAATCCTTGGCCACTTCTTCGACAATTTCACGCCACAGTTGGCTGGACGCCAGCACGTTGGCCTTGTCCACCGAGCAGAGTTTCTTGCCACGCACCATGGCCATGTCGAAACCGACACGAGCGATGCGGCGGATTTCGCTTTCGCTGTACGGCAGGGTGTCGTAGGACTGACGCTCGCCATTGTCCAGCGTACGGGTGCCACGCGGCGCGCCGAAGTAGATGCCGCCAGTCAGCTCACGGACGATGAGGATGTCCAGGCCGGCAACGATTTCCGGCTTCAGGCTCGACGCATCGGCCAGCTGCGGATACAGAATCGCCGGACGCAAGTTGCCGAACAGGCCCAGTTGCGCACGAATCTTCAGCAGACCGCGCTCAGGGCGGATGTCACGCTCGATAGTGTCCCATTTCGGACCACCGACCGCGCCGAGCAGCACGGCATCGGCAGCACGGGCACGATCGAGGGTTTCGTCGGCCAGCGGCACGCCGTGCTTGTCGATGGCCGCACCACCGATCACGTCGTGGCTCAACTCGAAGCCCAGGCTGTACTTGTCATTGGCCAATTCCAGCACCTTGACCGCTTCGGCCATGATTTCCGGACCAATACCGTCACCCGGGAGAATCAGAATCTGCTTGCTCATGCTTTCCTCGTGTCTTCAAGCGGTGCGCCACTGAAAGGCGCGCCGGGAAAAATTCTTAGCGCTCGGCCATCAGTACGATCACATCGGTACTGAACGAGCCGTCGGCATCGATCTCAAAATACTCACGCACTTCATTGCCCATCGACTGCTGCAACTGGCGGATCGCCGCGCGCATCACTTCAGGCGTGCGCATGCGCTCGACCCAACTGCCGTACTCCAGACGCAGGCGCTGACGGGTGGTGCTGCGCACCTGCAGACCGGCCTCGCTGACCTGGCGCAGCCACTCGGCGGCGGAGTAGTCGCGCACATGGCTGGTGTCGCGCAGCACCTCAACGCTTTGCAGGTAAGTGTCGAACAATGGACTGCCCGGTGACAACACATCAACGAACGCCGCCACGCCGCCTGGCTTCAGCACCCGGCGTACTTCGCGCAACGCCAGGCCAAGGTCGCTCCAGTGATGCGCCGAATACCGGCTGAACACGAAATCGAACTCGCCATCGGCGAACGGCAAGCGCTCGGCTGCGCCCTTGACGGTAACGATGTTGCCTAAGCCGCGATCGACGGCAGCGCCGGCAACCACGTCGAGCATTTGTTGCGACAGGTCGTAGGCGACCACTTCCTTGACCAATGGAGCGACGTGGAAACTGACATGGCCTGCGCCGCAACCCAAGTCCAGTACACGAGCCTCGCCCTGCCCGGCCAGCTCAGCCTGTAGCAATGCGAATTCGGTGCCTTGAGCGTGCACGGCGCTGCTCAGGTAGGCGGCGGCCTGTTCACCGAATTGCTTTTGTACGACCTGAGTGTGTTGGGCGGTGCTGGTCATGGTCACATCCTGGTATCTATGTTGTTTGCGCTGCCGTCTTCGCGAGCAGGCTCGCTCCCACAGGGGAATGCACTCCAAGGTGGGAGCGAGCCTGCTCGCGAAGGGGCCAGCCCCGACTACATCAATCTCAAATCAGGCGTCGCGAAACAACCACGGCTGACTAACCCGATGCTTGGCCTCGAACGTCGCAATCGCATCGCCGTCCTGCAAGGTCAGGCCGATATCGTCCAGACCATTGAGCAGGCAGTGCTTGCGGAACGCATCGATCTCAAAGCTGTACACCTTGCCATCCGGGCGGGTCACGGTCTGCGCCTGCAAGTCGATCTGCAATTGATAACCCGGCTCGGCTTCAACCTGCTTAAACAGTTCATCAACTTCTGCATCGCTGAGAATGATCGGCAGCAGGCCGTTCTTGAAACTGTTGTTGAAGAAGATGTCGGCGTAGCTCGGCGCGATGATGCTGCGGAAACCGTACTCTTCCAGCGCCCACGGCGCGTGCTCACGGCTCGAGCCGCAGCCGAAGTTCTCGCGGGCGAGCAATACGCTGGCACCCTGATAACGCTCGGCGTTGAGGACGAAATCCTTGTTCAACGGGCGCTTGGAGTTGTCCTGATACGGCTGGCCGACATCCAGATAACGCCACTCGTCGAACAGGTTCGGACCGAAGCCGGTGCGCTTGATCGACTTCAAAAACTGCTTGGGAATGATCTGATCGGTGTCGACGTTGGCACGATCCAGAGGCGCGACAAGACCAGTGTGCTGAGTAAATGCCTTCATCTTTACTGTGCTCCTTGGATCAATTCACGAACGTCGATGAACCGGCCGTTCACCGCTGCCGCCGCTGCCATCGCCGGGCTGACCAGGTGGGTACGGCCACCGGCGCCCTGACGGCCTTCGAAGTTACGGTTGGAAGTCGACGCGCAATGCTCGCCGGACTCCAAACGGTCCGGGTTCATCGCCAGGCACATCGAGCAGCCCGGCTCACGCCATTCGAAACCGGCTTCGAGGAAAATCTTGTCGAGGCCTTCGGCTTCGGCCTGCGCCTTGACCAGACCCGAGCCCGGCACGACGATCGCCTGCTTGATGGTCGAGGCGACCTTGCGGCCCTTGGCGATCACCGCAGCGGCGCGCAAGTCTTCAATGCGCGAGTTGGTGCAGGAACCGATGAACACGCGATCGAGCTGAATGTCGGTGATCGCCTGATTGGCGGTCAAACCCATGTATTTCAAGGCGCGGACGATCGAGTCGCGCTTGACCAGATCCATTTCCTTGGCCGGGTCCGGCACATTCTGATCAACGGCCAGAACCATCTCCGGGGAAGTGCCCCAGCTGACTTGCGGCTTGATTTGCGCAGCGTCCAGCTCGACCACGGTGTCGAACTTGGCATCGGCGTCGGAAACCAGGTCTTTCCAGGCTTCGACGGCCATGTCCCACTGCTCGCCTTTCGGCGCGAATGGACGACCTTTGACGTAGTCGATGGTCTTCTGGTCCGCCGCCACCAGGCCGACGCGGGCGCCGGCTTCGATGGACATGTTGCAGATGGTCATGCGGCCTTCGACGGACAGATCGCGGATCGCGCTGCCGGCAAATTCGATGGCGTGGCCATTGCCGCCGGCGGTGCCGATCTTGCCGATCACCGCAAGGACGATGTCCTTGGCGGTCACGCCGAACGGCAATTGGCCTTCGACGCGCACCAGCATGTTTTTCATTTTCTTGGCGACGAGACACTGGGTGGCGAGCACGTGCTCGACCTCGGAGGTGCCGATGCCGTGGGCCAATGCGCCGAATGCGCCGTGGGTCGAGGTGTGCGAGTCGCCGCAAACCACGGTCATGCCCGGCAGGGTCGCGCCCTGCTCCGGGCTAATCACGTGAACGATGCCCTGACGCACGTCGTTCATCTTGAATTCGACGATGCCGTATTCATCGCAATTGTCGTCGAGGGTCTGCACCTGCAAACGCGAAACCTGATCGGCAATGGCTTCGATGCCGCCCTTGCGCTCCGGGGTGGTCGGTACGTTGTGGTCCGGGGTCGCAATGTTGGCATCGATGCGCCATGGCTTGCGCCCGGCCAGACGCAGGCCTTCGAAGGCTTGCGGCGAAGTCACTTCGTGGATGATGTGACGATCGATGTAGATCAGCGCCGAGCCATCGTCGCGCTGCTTGACCAAATGCGAATCCCAGAGCTTGTCGTAGAGCGTTTTGCCGGCCATCAGACGGTTCCTCATCAGCTTGTTTCTATGCCCTGGGCTTATCAATAACCCTTTGGCTTGTGAGGCCGATCCTATGGGGTTAGATTAAATAACTCAAATTCATATTTTTTATGCTTTGGATAACCAACTGGAATGCGACATGGACTTGGCTAACCTCAACGCTTTTATTGCCATCGCCGAGACCGGCAGCTTCTCCGGCGCTGGCGAACGCCTTCATCTGACACAACCGGCGATCAGCAAGCGCATTGCCGGACTCGAGCAGCAATTGAAGGTGCGTCTGTTCGACCGATTGGGCCGAGAAGTCGGCCTGACCGAGGCCGGGCGCGCCCTGCTGCCGAGGGCTTATCAGATTCTCAATGTGCTCGACGACACCCGCCGCGCCCTGACCAATCTGACCGGTGAAGTCAGCGGTCGCCTGACCCTGGCCACCAGTCACCACATCGGCCTGCACCGTTTGCCGCCTCTATTAAGGGAGTTCACCCGCCGCTACCCACAGGTTGCGCTGGATATTCAGTTCCTGGATTCGGAAGTTGCCTACGAGGAAATTCTCCACGGCCGCGCTGAACTGGCGGTCATCACCCTCGCGCCAGAGCCGCATACCCTGGTCAAAGCCACGCCGGTATGGGACGACCCGCTGGATTTCGTCGTCGCCCCGGAGCATTCGCTGATCAACAACGGCGTCGTCAGTCTGGCGGACATTGCCGGTCATCCGGCGGTTTTCCCCGGCGGCAACACCTTTACTCATCATATCGTCCAGCGTTTGTTCGAAGCCCAAGGCCTCACGCCGAACATCGCCATGAGCACCAACTATCTGGAAACCATCAAGATGATGGTCTCCATTGGCCTGGCCTGGAGCGTGCTGCCGCGCACCATGCTCGACGAACAGGTGGCAAGCATCGCATTGCCGGGCATACAGCTCACTCGCCAGCTAGGCTATATCTTGCACACCGAACGGACGCTATCGAATGCAGCAAGAGCCTTCATGGCCCTGCTGGATGCACAGATCGATCGGCCAGGGACTCCGGCCTGACTTGTGCTACTCCTATAGAGCCGCTCCTGTGCCTAACGCCACTCAGCTCAAGGCCCGCTGACAATGCCGAAATCTGTTGACCGAATTCCGCCGATGCCGCGAATCCAGGCTGTAGATCCGCGACACTCCGAGCAGAGCTGGGAAAGCGCGCCGCAATTGCTCGCCGCGCTCAACGGCGCGCGGCTCGGTGCCTGGTATTGGGACATCGAGCGCGGGCAGATCAGTTGGTCGCGGGGCACTCAGGCGTTGTTCGGGTTTGATCCACGACAGCCGCTTCCGGCAGACCTTGAATACCTCGACCTGTTGCCGCCGGAGGACCGCGCGAAAACCGTGCGTGCCTTCCACGCGGTGATTGCCGGCGCCCCGCTGGAGCAGGCGATGCATCACCGCATCCGCTGGCCCGACGGCAGCCTGCACTGGCTGGAGATCAGCGGCAGCCTGCTGCCAGACAAGAACGGCCGGCCCCGAATGATCGGGGTGATTCGTGAAATCACCCACCAACGCCAGCGCGAGCAGGCCCTGAGCAGCTCGGAGAAACGTTTCGCGACACTTTTCCACCTGTGCCCGAACATGGTTCTGCTGACCCGTCAGGATGACGGTCTGATCAGCGAGGCCAACCAGTATTTCGAAAGCCTGTTCGGCTGGCCGGTGCAAAGCGCAATTGGCCGCACCACCCTGGAACTGGGCCTGTGGGTGCATCCCGAGCAACGCGCCGAACTGGTGAAGAAAACCAAAGCCAAGGGCGAGCTGATCAGCATGGAAGTGCAGTTCCGCGCCAGCAACGGCCAGGTGCACGACGGCATCCTCAGCGCGCAGAAGGTCGAACTCGAAGGCCAGCCCTATCTGCTCAGCACATTCCTCGACACCACTGAACGCAAAGCCGCCGAACTGGCCTTGAAGGACAGCCAGGAACGCCTCGACCTGGCGCTGGATTCAGCGCAACTCGGCACCTGGGACTGGCACATCCCCAGCGGCATGCTTTACGGCTCGGCGCGCGCCGCGCAACTGCACGGGCTCGAGCCGATCCCATTTCATGAATCATTCGAGGAGTTTTTCGAAGGCGTGCCGGGCGAGGAGCGCGACAGCATGCGCGACGCCTACCGCAGCCTGCGCGAGGGCCCCGCCGGCAATTATCAACTGACCTATCGCGTGCAACTGCCCGACGGCAGCTCGCGCTATCTGGAAAGCCGCGCGCGTCTCTATCGCGACGACAACGGCGCACCGCTGCGCATGGCCGGCACGTTGCTGGACATCACCGATCAGGTCGAGCGCGAGCAGCGTCTGGTGGCCTCGGAAGAGAAATTCGCCACGCTGTTTCAGGTCAGCCCCGATCCGATCTGCGTCACGCGCCAGGAAACCGGAGAATTCATCGAGATCAACTCGAGCTTCAGCCAGACCTTTGGCTGGAGCGCCGCCGATGTGATTGGCCACACCGCCGAAGAGATCGGCCTGTGGGACGCCTCGGCAAAAAGCCTGCAACGCATCGAACGGGTAATTCGCGAACAAGGCCTGAGCAACGTGGCCATTCTGGTTCAGCACAAGGACGGCCAGTCGCTGACCTGCGTGATTTCCAGCCGGCAGATCAGCGTCGGCGACCAGCCGTGCATCGTCACCACCCTGCGCGACATCACCCAGCAACAACGCTCGGAAGCGGCGCTGAAGGCCAGCGAAGAAAAATTCGCCAAGGCGTTCCACTCCAGCCCCGACGCCATCACCATCACCGAGCGCGACACCGGGCGTTATCTGGAGGTCAACGACGGTTTCTGTCGCCTCACCGGCTACCGCGCCGACGAAGTGGTGGGCAAAACCGTTTATCAGGTGGGGATCTGGGCCGAAGAGAAACAACGCTCGACCTTGCTCGCCGAACTGCAGATCAAGGGCCGCGTGCATCATCAGGAAATGCTCGGGCGCAACAAGCGCGGCGAATTGCTCACGGTGGAAGTCTCGGTCGAGCCGATCACCCTCAATGAAACCGCGTGCCTGCTGCTGACCGCGCGCGATGTCAGCCTGTTGAAGAACGCCGAAGCGCAGATTCGTCACCTGGCCTATCACGACCCGCTGACCAACCTGCCCAACCGCGCCCTGCTGATGGATCGCCTGAGTCAGCAGATCGCCCTGCTCAAGCGCCACAATCTGCGTGGCGCCTTGCTGTTTCTCGACCTTGATCACTTCAAGCACATCAACGACTCCCTCGGCCACCCGGTCGGCGACACCGTGCTGAAAATCATTACCGCGCGGCTCGAAGCCAGCGTGCGCATGGAAGACACGGTGGCGCGCCTCGGTGGCGATGAGTTTGTGGTGTTGCTCAGCGGCCTCGAAGGTTCGCGCAGTGAAGTCAGCGAACAAGTGCGCGCGCTGGCCGACACCATTCGCGAATTGCTTTCGGAGCCGATGTTCCTTGATGGCCAGCGCCTGCAAGTGACGCCGAGCATTGGCGTCGCGCTGATCCCCGATCACGGCTCGACCCCGACCGACCTGCTCAAACGCGCCGACATCGCCCTGTACCGGGCCAAGGATTCCGGGCGCAACACCACGCAGATGTATCACAACACCATGCAGAAAGCGGCGAGCGAACGCCTGCGTATGGAGACCGACCTGCGTCTTGCGCTGTCGCGCGGCGAGTTCAACGTGCACTTTCAGCCACAGGTCGATGCCCGCGACAACCGCATCATCGGCGCCGAAGCCCTGGTGCGCTGGAATCACCCCGAGCTCGGCGCGCAATCGCCTACTGAATTCATCAAAGTGCTGGAAGACAGCGGCCTGATTCTCGAAGTCGGCACGTGGATCCTCGATGAAGCCTGCAACGCCTTCAAACAATTGATCGCACTGAAACTGGTCGACCCGCTCAACTTCAGCCTGTGCGTGAACATCAGCCCCCGACAGTTCCGCCAGAACGATTTCGTCGAACGCATCGAACACAGCATGATCAGCCACGGCCTGCCCTGCTCGCTGCTGAAACTGGAAATCACCGAAGGCATCGTCATCCAGAATCTGGAAGACACCATCAGCAAAATGCGCCGCTTGAAAAAGCTCGGCGTGAGCTTCGCCATGGACGATTTCGGCACCGGTTATTCGTCGCTGACTTATTTGAAGCGTCTGCCGGTAGACACCCTGAAGATCGACCAGTCGTTCATCCGCGATGCGACCACCGACTCCAATGTTGCCGAGATTATTCGCGCAATTGTCGCGATGGCGCGCAGCTTGGAATTGGAAGTGATTGCCGAAGGCGTGGAGACGCCGGAGCAGTTGGCGTTTTTGCAGGGGTTGGACTGCCATTTGTATCAGGGCTATCTGCACAGCCGGCCGGTGGGATTGGAGGATCTGAAAAAACTGCTCGAATAGCGGACACAAAAAAGGGCGCCATCACTGGCGCCCTTTTTGTTGCCCGACGTTATTGCAGGACGGGCTGCTGCGCTCCATTGATCGGGATGCGCTTGGCTTTCGCTTCTTCCGGGATCACACGAAGCAGGTCGATGCTCAGCAGGCCGTTGCGCAGGGCAGCGTCCTTGATCTCGATGTGATCGGCCAGACGGAACGACAGCTTGAAGGCTCGCTGGGCGATGCCTTGATGCAAGAACGTGACGCTTTCGTCAGTGTCACGCTTGCCGCCACTGATGGTCAGCACACCCTTCTCGACTTGCAGGTCCAGGTCTTCTTCCTGGAAACCGGCGGCCGCGACGACGATACGGTATTGGTCATCACCGTGTTTTTCGACGTTGTAGGGTGGGTAGCTGCTGCCTGGCTCGTTGCGCAGGGCGGTTTCGAACAGGTCGTTGAAACGGTCGAAACCTACCGAGGAACGGAACAGTGGCGCGAGAGAAAATGCAGTACTCATGATTCAAATCTCCTGAAAACAATCAGCAAGGTTTTGTGTCTCCGCGACCCGAATTCGGCATCGCGTAACCCTTAGATAGGGACCGCTGTTTTGATTTCAAGAGATTATTTTGAGATTTTTTATGCGGCCTCGACGAGCGGCAATCCGAGCAGACGCGAGACTTGATCCGGCTCGGTTTCGCGGCGCAGAACGGTGAAAAGCTCGGCGGCTTCCGGGTAGTTGCGCGTCAGCATGGCCAGCCATTGCTTGAGACGACCGGGCGATTGCCGGGCGGTCATCTGCGCTTTGGCCTGCAGCCAGAAGTCCTGAATCAGCGGCATCAGTTCGGCCCAAGTCATTTCAATGACCTCCTCGCCGGCCCGAGCGGCAGCGATTTGCCGGGCCAGATCCGGACGAGAAACCAGGCCACGACCGAGCATGATGTCTTCGACACCGCTGATTTCGCGGCAACGACGCCAGTCTTCGACGCTCCAGATATCCCCGTTGGCAAACACCGGCACCTTGACCACGTCCTGCACACGCGGGATCCACTCCCAATGCGCCGGTGGTTTGTAGCCGTCCATTTTCGTCCGCGCATGTACGACGATGTGCTCTGCCCCGCCTTCGGCCAGCGCCGTGGCGCAGACCAGCGAACCGTCAGGACTGTCGAAACCCAGGCGCATCTTGGCGGTAACCGGAATACGCGCCGGCACGGCGCGACGGACGTGCTCGACGATCTGGTTGAGCAACTCCGGCTCCTTGAGCAGCACGGCCCCGCCACGGGATTTGTTGACGGTCTTGGCCGGGCAGCCGAAGTTGAGATCGATCACTTCCGAGCCGAGTTCGCAGGCCAGCGCAGCGTTTTCCGCCAGGCACACCGGATCGGAACCGAGCAATTGCACCCGCAGCGGCACACCGGACGCAGTGCGGGCACCGTTGAGCAACTCGGGGCCGAACTTGTGAAAGTACGCCGGGGTGAGCAACTGGTCGTTGACCCGAATGAATTCGGTCACGCACCAGTCGATGCCGCCAACGCGGGTCAGCACGTCGCGCAGGATGTCGTCGACCAACCCTTCCATGGGCGCCAGAGCAATTTGCATGGGGAAACACTACTTGAAGAAAAACGTGCGGCAGTTTACTGGATATCGCACAAAACCGCAGATCCCTTGTAGGAGCTGCCGAAGGCTGCGATCTTTTGATCTTGATCTTGATCTTGATTCGCAAAAAGCAAAATCAAAAGATCGCAGCCTTCGGCAGCTCCTACCAGACCGGGTCAGGCTGGAGTCAGGATCGCCGGGCCATAGCCTTCGATAAATTCCGCCGGCATACGCTTGGGCTTGCCGGTCGACAGTTCGATGCAGACAAACGTGGTCTGTGCGCGCAACAGCGTGGCGTTGTCACTGGGGCGCTTGAGCTGGAAATGTCGAGTCATTTTCAGGCGCTGATCCCAATCAACGATCCAGGTCGCCAGTTGCAATTCATCACCTTCATAGGCGGCGGCCAGGTAATCGATTTCGTGGCGCACAACCGCCATTGCCCGGTCCAGCCGCCGGTATTCGACCAGGTCCAGGCCGAGGCGCTGCGAATGGCGCCAGGCGCAGCGCTCGAGCCAGGTGACGTACACGGCGTTATTGGCGTGCCCGAGCCCGTCGATGTCTTCGGCGCCTACTTGCAGATCAATGGTAAACGGCGTTGCCCGATCCCAGCCCATACCCCACTCCCGGTCAAAATATTCAACCGGGGCAGTGTAACGGAGCTCAGGCCGATTGGCGCGCTTGAAGGCTGCGACCGGCGAGCAGTGATAACACGCCATCAATCACGCGAGGGTCGGCCAGCACGCGTTGATGGCCACCGCTTTCCAGGCGCAGCAGGCGGCTGTCGAACCAGGCTTCGTGAATCAATTGTGATTCTTTGACCGAGACAAAATTGTCGTCCTCGGCATGCACGATCAGCCCGGGCATATCCAGTTGATAGTGGGCCACGTCCAGCGTCGCGGCGCGCATGCCGACGTCCTGCTCGACTTGGCGGATAAACGCCGAACGCGCGCGCGGCGGCATGCCGACCATGCGCGCGAAACCGCGCAGCACGCCTAGAATCCGCGACGGTGCGGCGATGCTGACCAGGGTTTCGGTGCGCAGGCCCAATTGCACGGCGAGCATCGCGCTGGCGCCGCCCATGGAATGGCCGATAACCGCTTGCAGCGGCGGCAATTCGGCAGCGGCTTCGAGCATGGCGCGGGCGAACAGCACGACATTGGCTTCTCGCCCTGGGGAGCGACCGTGGGCCGGACCGTCGAGCGCGACGACGGTATAGCCGGCATCGACCAGAGCGTTTATCAACGAAGCGAATTGCGTTGGCCGCCCTTCCCAACCATGCATCAGCAGCACCGTAGGGCCTTGGCCCCAGCGCAGCGCCGACAGGCCGAAGCGCAACGTGATGCGTTCGGAGCTGGCCAGCAGCGGCAGCTCCCAGTCCCGCAGCGGTAGCGCGCGAGGCGTCATGAACGCCAGACGCATTTTGCTCGCCACCAGTTTCGGTGCAAACCAGCCCAAGGTACCGTTAACGCCACGAACCCACTTCAACGCGTTCATCGCTCTCTCCTCAGGCGTGTTGCCTTCAGGTCAACGCACCGCCGACTTGGCGGCGCGCAGCAATCGATCGGATAACTCTCCCGGGCCCAGCGCTCTTGCCAGAGCCAGCCCCCCCACCATCAGCGCAACATCGGCCAGAGCCTTGTCGGTGTCTTCGGGGCTGGCCGCCAGTTGCGCGACCATTAGCTCCAGATGCTCGTTCAACGCGATGCGGAACGATTCCGGCAAACGCCCCAACTCACCAATCGAAGCCGGAATCGGGCACGCCGCGTCGCTTGAATCCCGGTGTTTGCGCGACAGGTAGAACGCGGCAACCAAGGCTCGACGCTCTTCGCCGGTCAGATCGGCATCCATGTCGGCAATCAGGTCGCGACGGCGGCCCAGCAGCTGTTTGAACGCTTCGAGCATCATTGCGTCCTTGCTTTCGAAGTGCGCATAGAAGCCGCCGACAGTCAGGCCGGCTGCGCCCATCACTTCGCCCACGCTAGGATCCGCCGGACCACGCTGTATCAGCGCAGCACTGGCAGCCTTGAGGATGCGTTCGCGGGTTTGAGCTTTTTTATCGTTCATCGTTGCCTCCGAATATTACGACTAGAATATTATTCGCATAATAATATTCCGCAAGTCATGAATATGACCGCTGGTCTGAAGCGCAGTGTAAGGAAAAAGGAGAGTTGGCCAAACGCCAGACAAACAAAAGGGCCATTCAATAATTGAATGACCCTTATAAATCCCGCAGAGCGGGTAATCGTGGCGTCCCCTAGGGGACTCGAACCCCTGTTACCGCCGTGAAAGGGCGGTGTCCTAGGCCACTAGACGAAGGGGACACAAACCCTTCTATACAACTGATCAGTGCTGAGAGCTGATCGATTCAAGGCCGGTGTGGCCAGACCTTGAACTGTAAAATTGGTGGAGCTAAGCGGGATCGAACCGCTGACCTCCTGCATGCCATGCAGGCGCTCTCCCAGCTGAGCTATAGCCCCGGATTTTTCGCCTCGCGGCGGAGTGATCTCTTGCAACATCACTTCTGTAAAACTGGCGTCCCCTAGGGGACTCGAACCCCTGTTACCGCCGTGAAAGGGCGGTGTCCTAGGCCACTAGACGAAGGGGACGCAAACCCTTCTATACAACTGATCAACGCTGAGTGCTGATCGCTTCAAGGCCGGTGTGGCCAGACCTTGAAGTGTAAATTGGTGGAGCTAGACGGGATCGAACCGTCGACCTCTTGCATGCCATGCAAGCGCTCTCCCAGCTGAGCTATAGCCCCTCATCGCTGAGGACGGGGCGAATCTTAAGGGCGTATCGAAAGCCTGTCAAACTTATTTTTGAAAAATTTCAAAATTTTTTGTCGGGATAACAATCACTTACCGCCCTCCCCCGTAAAACCGGGAGGTTTGCAACGCGGGCGGACCTGGAGGAGCTGGCGCAGCCTGCGATCTTTTGACTTTGCCTTTTGAAAACAAGAACAAAAGATCGCAGCCTGCGGCAGCTCCTACAAAGAAGCAAAAGCAATCAGGCGATGGCGCCCAAGAGCTTTTCCCACTCTTTGTTTTCTTTCTTCGACACGCCGCCCAGCAGGTCGATCGCCTGACGCAGACGGTAACGGGTCAGGTCCGGGCCGAGGATTTCCATCGCATCGAGTACCGACACCGAACTGGCCTGCCCGGTGATCGCAGCAAACATCAACGGCATCGCATCGCGCAGTTTCAGCTCGAGGGATTCGACCACCGCCTGGATCGTCGCGGTGATGCTGTCCTTCTCCCACTGCCGCAGGCTTTCCAGTTTCCACAGGATCAACTGCATCAACTGACGAACCTGATCGCCGGAGAGCTTTTTCGACTCAAACAGCTTGGCGTCCGGGTTAACGCCGCCAGCGAAAAAGAACCCCGCCAGCGGTGCGACCTGGCTGAACGTTTCGACGCGACCCTGCACATGCGGCGCGATCTTCATCATGTATTCAGAGTTGAACGCCCACTTCTGCACGCGCGCGGCAAACTCTTCCACCGGCAGATCGCGCAGCCACTGGCCGTTGAGCCACGACAATTTCTCGATGTCGAAGATCGGCCCGCCGAGGGAAACGCGCTTGAGGTCGAAGTTGTCGACCATTTCCTGCAGCGAGAACTTCTCGCGCTCGTCCGGCATCGACCAGCCCATGCGCCCGAGGTAGTTGAGCATGGCTTCCGGCATGAAGCCCATGCGCTCGTAGAACGTCACCGAGGTCGGATTCTTGCGCTTGGACAGCTTGCTCTTGTCCGGGTTACGCAGCAGTGGCATGTAGCACAGCTCTGGTTGTTCCCAGCCGAAGTACTCGTAAAGCAGAATCAGTTTCGGTGCCGATGGCAGCCATTCTTCGCCACGCAGGACATGAGTGATGCCCATCAGGTGATCGTCGACGACGTTGGCGAGGAAGTACGTTGGCAGGCCGTCGGTCTTCATCAGCACTTGCATGTCCATGCGATCCCACGGGATCTCGACGTCGCCACGCAGCATGTCCGGCACCACGCAGACGCCTTCGCTCGGCACTTTCATGCGGATCACGTGTGGTTCGCCAGCGGCCAGGCGCGCAGCGACTTCTTCCTTCGACAGCAGCAGTGCGCGGCCGTCGTAGCGCGGAGTTTCGCCGCGAGCCATTTGCTCGGCGCGCATCTGATCGAGTTCTTCGGCCGTGCAGAAGCACGGGAACGCATGGCCCATGTCGACCAGTTGCTGGCAGTACTTCTGATAGATATCGCCGCGCTCGCTCTGCCGATATGGGCCGTGCGGGCCGCCGACGTCCGGGCCTTCGCTCCAGTCGATACCGAGCCAGCGCAGGGCGTCGAAGATCTGCTGTTCGGACTCGCGGGTCGAACGCAACTGATCGGTGTCTTCGATGCGCAGGATGAACTCACCGCCATGCTGCTTGGCAAAGCAGTAGTTGAACAATGCGATGTAAGCGGTACCTACGTGGGGGTCCCCGGTAGGCGATGGCGCGATGCGAGTGCGGACGGTGGTCATGGCTTGTCTCGAAAAAATGAAGAGCAGAACAATCAAGCGGCGAATGGTAACAGGCGACACCCGCCCCGCTCCAGCGGGCAGGGTATTTAAGCCGATGCCCTAAGGCCTGCCGATTGTGTGAAGGCCATTCGCGAGCAGGCTCGCTCCCACAGGGATACACAATTGCTCTGTGGGAGCGAGCCTGCTCGCGAAGAGGCCCGGCAAGGCGATGAAGATCAAACGGTCAGTAATCGCTCGCGCAGCTTGGCAATCTCGTCGCGCATCTGCGCCGCTGCCTCGAATTCCAGATCCCGCGCCAGTTGGTACATCTTCTCTTCCAGCGCGCGGATGCGTTTGGTGATTTCGCTTGGCGAGCGCAGTTCGGCTTCGTACTTGGCGTTTTCTTCGGCGGCCTTGGCCATGCCTTTGCGCTTCTTGCTGCGCGAACCGGGCACGGTGGCGCCTTCCATGATGTCGGCAACATCCTTGATCACGCCTTTCGGGGTGATGCCGTTCTCAAGGTTGAAAGCGATCTGTTTCTCGCGGCGCCGCTCGGTCTCGCCAATCGCGCGCTCCATCGAACCGGTCATGCGATCGGCGTAGAGAATCGCCCGGCCATTGAGGTTACGCGCCGCGCGACCGATGGTCTGGATCAACGAGCGCTCGGAACGCAGGAAGCCTTCCTTGTCGGCATCGAGAATCGCCACCAGCGACACTTCCGGCATGTCGAGGCCTTCACGCAGCAGGTTGATCCCGACCAGCACATCGAACACGCCGAGGCGCAAGTCGCGGATGATCTCGACGCGCTCCACGGTGTCGATGTCCGAGTGCAGGTAACGCACGCGCACGCCGTGGTCGGCGAGGTAATCGGTCAGGTCTTCGGCCATGCGCTTGGTCAGCGTGGTGACCAGCACCCGCTCTTCGATCGCCACGCGCTTGGTGATTTCCGAAAGCAAGTCATCGACCTGAGTCAGCGCCGGCCGCACTTCAACCTGCGGGTCGACCAGGCCGGTCGGCCGCACCACCTGCTCAACCACACGCCCGGCGTGCTCGGCTTCGTAGTTGCCGGGGGTCGCGGAAACGAAAATGGTCTGCGGGCTGACCCCTTCCCACTCGTCGAAACGCATGGGCCGATTATCCAGCGCCGAGGGCAGGCGGAAGCCGTACTCGACCAGCGTCTCTTTACGCGAACGGTCACCCTTATACATCGCGCCGACCTGCGGCACGCTGACGTGGGATTCGTCGATCACCAGCAAGGCGTCGGCGGGCAGGTAGTCATAAAGGGTAGGCGGTGCCGCGCCGGACGGACGCCCGGACAGATAGCGCGAGTAGTTTTCGATGCCGTTGCAGTAACCCAGTTCGAGGATCATCTCCAGGTCAAAACGCGTGCGCTGCTCCAGACGCTGGGCTTCCACCAGTTTGTTGTTGCTGCGCAGGTATTCGAGGCGCTCCTGCAATTCGACCTTGATGCCTTCGATGGCGTCGAGCAGGGTTTCCCGAGGCGTCACGTAGTGACTCTTCGGATAGAAAGTGAAGCGCGGCATCTTGCGGATGACTTCGCCGGTCAGCGGATCGAAAGCGGAAATGCTCTCGACCTCGTCATCGAACAGCTCGATGCGGATCGCTTCCAGATCGGATTCCGCCGGGAAAATATCGATCACGTCACCGCGAACTCGGAACGTCGCCCGGGCAAAATCCATGTCGTTGCGAGTGTATTGCAGGTCGGCCAGGCGCCGTAGGAGCGCGCGCTGATCGAGCTTGTCGCCGCGATCAACATGCAGGACCATTTTCAGATAGGTTTCCGGACTGCCCAGACCGTAGATGCACGAGACCGTGGTGACGATGATCGCGTCCTTGCGTTCCAGCAACGCCTTGGTCGCGGACAGCCGCATCTGCTCGATGTGGTCGTTGATCGACGCGTCCTTCTCGATGAAGGTGTCGGACGACGGCACATACGCTTCAGGCTGGTAGTAATCGTAGTAGGAAACGAAGTATTCCACCGCGTTGTTCGGGAAGAACGCCTTGAACTCTCCGTACAGCTGCGCAGCCAGGGTCTTGTTCGGCGCCAGCACCAGCGTCGGACGCTGTACCTGCGAGATGACGTTGGCGATGCTGAAGGTCTTGCCCGAACCGGTCACACCGAGCAGTGTCTGGTGCGCCAGCCCGGCGTCAATGCCCTCAACCAATTGGCGAATGGCTTCCGGCTGATCGCCGGCGGGCTCGAAGCGGGTGACTAGCTGGAATTCCGACATACACACCTCTGGAATCGCGGCGCTCCGCATCAGACGGGGCACCACGAGGACGACCGCAAACGACCGATGTCGCGCAAGAAAAAACCTGGATTGTGCTGAATGTGGTGGCGATTGCCTGACCTTTCAAGGCAAACGTCCTACATCCGGTAAAGAATCTGACAAAGTCAATCGACTAACGGTCAAGAAATAATCGGAAAAACTTGCCGCAAAAGCCGATTCGCCTGTCGCCATTGCGCGGTGATGGCCTCTATACTAGCTCCCCGTTTGTGCACCGCTCTAGTGCATTCGGCTGGAGCGCTACACGTCCCTCCACTCTCCATTCAGAGCCGCCGTAATAATGAGCCTGTTCTCCGCTGTCGAAATGGCACCCCGCGATCCAATCCTGGGCCTCAACGAAGCATTCAACGCCGATACCCGGACCACCAAGGTCAACCTGGGCGTGGGCGTGTACTGCAACGAAGAGGGGCGAATTCCACTGCTGCGCGCGGTGATCGAAGCCGAGACGATTCGCGTCGCTCAACACGCTTCGCGCGGTTACCTGCCGATCGATGGCATCGCTGCCTACGACCAGGCCGTGCAGAAACTACTGTTCGGCAGCGACTCGCCGCTGATCAGCGCCGGTCGGGTCATCACCACTCAAGCCGTCGGCGGGACCGGCGCACTGAAAATCGGTGCCGACTTCCTCAAGCAACTGCTGCCGAACGCCGTCGTGGCGATCAGCGACCCGAGCTGGGAAAACCACCGCGCGCTGTTCGAAACCGCGGGTTTCCCGGTGCAGAACTACCGTTACTACGACGCTGCCACCCACGACGTGAACCGTGCCGGCATGCTCGACGACCTCAACGCCCTGCCGAACGGCTCGATCGTTGTCCTGCACGCCTGCTGCCACAACCCGACCGGCGTCGACCTGACCCCGGCGGACTGGAACAAGGTGCTGGAAGTGGTCAAGGCCAAAGGTCACGTGCCGTTCCTTGACATGGCTTATCAGGGCTTCGGCGACGGCATCGATGAAGACGCCGCCGCTGTGCGCCTGTTTGCTGAGTCCGGCCTGACCTTCTTCGTCTCGAGCTCGTTCTCCAAGTCGTTCTCGCTGTACGGCGAGCGCGTTGGCGCGCTGTCGATCATCAGCGAATCGAAAGAAGAAAGCGCCCGCGTGCTGTCGCAGGTCAAGCGCGTGATCCGCACCAACTACTCCAACCCGCCGACCCACGGCGCCAGCATCGTTGCTGCGGTGCTGAACAGCCCGGAACTGCGCGCACAATGGGAAGCCGAGCTGGCCGAAATGCGTCTGCGCATTCGCGGCATGCGCGAGCAGATGGTTGCCCTGCTGGCGGAAAAAGCCCCGGGTCGCGATTTCAGCTTCGTCGGTCGTCAGCGTGGGATGTTCTCCTACTCCGGCCTGACCACTGAACAAGTGCATCGCCTGCGTAACGAGTTCGGCATCTACGCTCTGGACACTGGTCGCATCTGCGTGGCTGCGCTGAACCAGAGCAACATCAAGGCTGTGACGGACGCGATCGTTCAGGTCATCTGATTTCGGCGCGCGATGAAAAACGGGAAGCCTTGCACGGCTTCCCGTTTTTATTTGTCTGAGAAAACGCCTTGCAACCTCTAGACTGCACACAAATCCAACCGTAGGAGCTGACGAGTGAAACGAGGCCGCGATCTTTTGATCTTGTTTTTAAGATCAAGATCAAAAGATCGCAGCGTTCCGCTGCTCCTACCGGCTTTGTGTATACCCGAGATTATTGAAGAGAATCCAAATGAAAAACGACAACCTGCGCGCTGACCGTGACGACCTGGACGATTTCATCCCGCGCGCTCCGGCCAAGCGTGAAAAGAGCCTGGTGCTGCAAGTCGCCACCGGAGTATTTCTCGGTGGCCTGGCCCTGTGGCTGGTGCAACTGGCGGCGACGGCGGCCTATGCCAAGCTCATGCTCGGCACGATTACCTTCGGCAGTTAAGCCAGTTCGGCCGAGCGTTGAGTGGCAGCATCGTCGTAAATCACATACAGCGATTCGGCGACCTGGCTCTTGATGGCCTTGCTGCTTTCCAGACCGAGGACGAAACCTTCAGCCTTGCCGCCTGCGCGATTCAGTTCTTCGGCGGTGCTTGCCCCGGTGATTGCATCGAAAAGTTTTTCGGCGTGCGGGCCGATCCCTTTGGGCAAGCTGATCTGTGCAGTGCTCATGCGAACACCTCGGTGTTGCGAGTGATTTGATTCATGGCGCGTACCTTTGCGGCGAATGGCCGGCAGCGCGTGTGACCACTTCCGGGCTGCCATGGTAGACCTCCGAGGCCTTTCTGGTAACCGCCAATCGCTGACAAAATGCCGTCCGTCCCGCTGAATTACAAAAGTTGCCAGGCCGAGCTTGACTTCTCTTTTTGAATCAGTAACATACGCACCAATTCCGCAATAGCTCAGTTGGTAGAGCAAGTGACTGTTAATCACTGGGTCCCTGGTTCGAGTCCAGGTTGTGGAGCCAAATACCAAAGCCCCTGAATCGCAAGGTTCAGGGGCTTTTTTGTGGGTGCTCGAAAAATACCAAAAGGCCGATCTGCGTGGGCAGATCGGCCTTTTCTGTTTCAACAGCAGCTGTCAGACATGTTCGCTGCTTTTTACCTGCAGCTTCGGCGCGCCGTGGCCATGGTCGTGGTCATCCGGCTCGATCACCGGCACTTCCTTGCCATCGCAATCATGCAGCTTGCCGTCGCTGAAGTAGTCGCCTTCACGCAGCGCGGCCAGATCGCGGTAGCGCAGGGTGCGCTCTTCCGCGGCGGCGAACACCGACTGTTGATCCGAGTTGCCGGTCGTGAAGTGGTTGAACGCCAGGTTGAGCAGGATCGCCATGATTGCCGACGAACTGATGCCCGAATGGAAAATCGTCGCGAACCAGCTCGGGAAATGATCGTAGAAGTTCGGCGCGGCGATCGGGATCATGCCGAAACCGATCGAGGTGGCAACGATGATCAGGTTGACGTTGTTGCGATAGTCCACCTTCGACAAGGTGCGAATGCCGCTGGCTGCCACGGTGCCGAACAGCACGATCCCGGCGCCGCCAAGGACCGAAGTCGGTACGGCAGCAATCACCCGGCCCATGAACGGCAGCAGGCCGAGCACCACCAGGAACAACCCGCCGGTAGCGACCACGAATCGGCTCTTGATCCCGGTCACCGCCACCAGACCGACGTTCTGCGCGAAAGCACTTTGCGTAAACGAACCGAAGATCGGCGCAAACATGCTCGACAGCATGTCGGCGCGCAGACCGTTGCCCAAACGCTTTGAGTCAACCTTGGTGCCGATGATCTCACCGACGGCGAGGATGTCGGCCGAGGTTTCAACCAGGGTCACCATGACCACAATGCACATCGACAGAATCGCGGCGAAATGGAAGGTCGGCATGCCGAAGTGGAACGGCGTCGGGAAGCCGAACATGGGCCCGGTGGTGACGCTGGAGAAATCCGCCATGCCGAGGAATACCGCCAGCACCGTGCCGATGACCATGGCCAGCAGAATCGACAGCCGAGAAATGGTCGAGCTGCCAACCTTGCTCAGCAGCAACACCAGCACCAGCGTGACCGCCGCCAGACCGATGTTCTGCATGCTGCCGAAGTCCGGCGCGTGGCTGTTGCCACCCATCGCCCAGCGTGCAGCCACCGGCATCAGCGTCAGGCCGATGGTGGTGATCACAATGCCAGTGACCAGCGGCGGAAAGAACTTGGTGATGCGTGAGAATACCGGCGTGATCAGCAAGCCGATCAACGAGGCGGCAATCACCGCGCCCAGCACCGATTGGAAACCGCCCTCCCCGCCACTGCTGACGATCGCGACCATGGTCGCCACGCCGGAGAACGATACGCCCTGGACCAGCGGCAGCTGACAGCCAAAAAACGGCAGACCCAGGGTTTGCAGCAACGTCGCCAGCCCCCCCGCAAACAATGAAGCAGCAATCAACAGACCAATGTCCGCCGGCGACAGACCGGCCGCCTGGCCAATGATCAGTGGCACCGCAACGATACCGCCGTACATGGTCAGAACATGTTGCAGGCCGTAAGCCATATTCGCGCCGACCCCGAGGTTTTCATCCTCGGGCCGTTGGTGTGAAACATGGGGCGTTTTCATGGTGGGGGGTTCCCTGGTTTTTGTTATGCGCACACTGTATTCAATACTCAGGACAAATGTCCATAGAGTTGTATACAACTTGTCAGTCACATAATGGTTAGGTAGCCATCCAACCTTCTAGCCTGCGCTTCTTGCCCCAACAAATTCGGCAACACATCCCCGCTGCGCTCGCGCCAGTGCCCACTAGGCTGAAGTGTTCACGGCGACCGACGGTGTAGTCGCGCTCTTTTTTATACATATAAAGTATGCATAATGAAGTCATTCAAGATTCAGTACGACAAAAGCAAAAACGCAGCCAACAAACTCAAGCACAAAGGCATCAGCCTCGCCGAAGCCGAACCGGTTTTCCATGACGAACGCGCACTTACACTTGAGGACAACGACCATGACGAACAACGCTGGATCACCCTCGGCCTCGATGCCAAAGGTCGTGTGCTTGCCGTTGCTTACAGCTATTGCGAAGCCAATGTTGTTCGAATCATTTCCGCACGTCTCGCCACACCCAGCGAACGGCGCGCGTATTTTCAGGAGGCTTGACCGATGAAAGACGAATATGACTTTTGCGCAGGTAAACGCGGCGCAGTAGCGCCGAACAAGGGCAAGACCCGCATCACCATCATGCTTGATGACGCGGTGATCGAAGCGGCGCGTACCGCCGCAGAAACCGAGGGCTTCGGCTACCAGACTGTGATCAACAACACCCTGCGCCATGCTCTGCTTGATGGCCCACGCCAGCAGGAAAGCGCTGACGATTCAGGTCTGACGGGGCAATTCAAGAAAGGCATCACCGCCACCGATCTCAAGAGTCTCGAGCGAAAGCTATCAGCGGCCATTGGCGAAATCCGTCGCGTGCTGGAGCCTGACGTAAAGCCCTAGACAGACACCGGCGCGATGACCCTAGCCAGCGCTTGCCGTACACGCGGTGAATCAGGCACCTGAAGGTCAAACTCGCGGCGCAGCAACTCCATCAGTTCGTCGACGTCCGCCACCTCGCGCCGCTCACTGTCAGTGCCCATATGATGAATGGCGAAACTGCCGTTGTTCAGGGTCTTGCGCCAGCCAGCGCCGGTGCGCGCGACCATCAGGCGCTGGGCAAAAGGTGACTCGGGATGGGTGGAGACGTACCAGTTGCCGACGCTGTAGTCGATGTGTTCCTGGCGCTGCAAATCGAACAGGTACATCGGCCGCCACTCGCCCGCGACTTTGGCGCGCAGCAGGTAGCCATCCATTTGTTTGTCGATGCGGTAAGGTTCGTGCGGGGTGGGTTGCTCATCTTCACTGTCAAGCAATAGCGGTGCGGTCGGCACCATGCCGCCGAAGCCAACGTCGGCGATATAGCGAGTGTCCTCGATGGTGACCAGGCTCAAGCGATGCGTGCGCGCTGTCCAACTGCCTTCCGGCTGATTCATCACCACGCGACCACTGATCCCGCGTGCCTCAAACCCCAGTTCAAGCAGCAGCGCATAGAACAAATGATTGAGCTCATAGCAGTAGCCGCCCCGCCCTTGCCGCAGGACCTTGCTTTCGATGGAGTCCAGGTCGATCAACACCGGCACTCCACTGACCGTTGCCAGATTTTCGAAAACAAACTCGGCGGTGTGGCGCAGTTGCATCTGGCGCAAGGTTTCCAGCGTCGGTGGCGGCGGCGCATCGAAACCCAGACGTTGCAGGTACAGATTGGTAGTGGTCAGCCGTGGCGCACTCATTGCTCGATCCTTATGCATAGGGCCGCAGAACACTGCGTGGATGTTGCCCTGTATACGGGATCAGGCACAGCTTTCGACAATTGATTTCGCCAATCGCCCGCTCAGCGCTTTTTCCGCGAGCCGATTCGAATCCATGTCGGCGCATGGTCACTGGCGTGGGGTTCGTTGCGCACCCAGGCGTCGACGCCGGCGTCATGCAGATAGGGGCTCAATGCCGGGTTGAGCAGCAAATGGTCGATGCGCAGACCAGAGTTGGTTTGCCAATGATTACGAAAGTAATCCCAGAAGGTGTAGAGGCGCTCTTCGGGATACACGTGGCGCAGGGAATCGGTCCAGCCCTGATCCAGCAGCCGCTGGTAGCACTCGCGGCTTTCGGGTTGCAACAAGGCATCCTTGAGCCAGGATCGGGTGTTGTAGATGTCCATGTCGGTTGGCACAACATTGAAGTCACCGGCGAGCACCACCGGGTGATCGCTGCTCTGCAAGTCTTTTGCGTAATTGATCAGGCGCTCGAACCAGGCCAGTTTGTAATCGAATTTCGGCCCCGGCTGCGGGTTGCCGTTGGGCAGATACAGGCAACCGACCAGCACGCCGTGCACCGCCGCTTCGATATAGCGGCTGTGCGTGTCATCGGCATCGCCGGGCAAACCGCGTCGACTCTCCAGCGGCTGCGCATCGCGCGCCAGAATCGCCACACCATTCCATGACGCCTGGCCCTGCCAGATCGCGCCGTAACCGGCTGCCTCCAGTTCGGCGGCGGGAAATGCGCTGTCGACGGACTTGAGCTCTTGCAGGCAGACGATGTCCGGCTGCTCGCGCATGAGCCATTCCAGCAGATTCGGCAGCCGCGCCCGCATGCCATTGACGTTGAAGGTGGCGATTCGCAGGTTTTTCATCGTCCGCAACTCCTGCCCGGTGGGATTGGAAATTGTGACCCTGAGAACGCCGCGCAGGTTGCATCGAATGACAACGCGAGAGCTCAGACGCGATTACGCAGCCACTGCAGGAAGCCTCTTTTCGGCGCGACCACGGGCGCGTCCTCGGTCAGCGACTGCGCCTTGTG
Organism: Pseudomonas sp. UF-293; assembly: GCF_058245595.1. Lineage (NCBI taxonomy): Bacteria > Pseudomonadati > Pseudomonadota > Gammaproteobacteria > Pseudomonadales > Pseudomonadaceae > Pseudomonas > Pseudomonas sp. UF-293. The sequence continues at coordinate 38,466 of NZ_JBSICA010000029.1, forward strand.
CAGGCGGAAATCGAGCAACGCCTGCATCGCATCGTGGATGTCATGACGCGCGTCCAGGCACGGTTTCAGGTAGGACTTCTCGATGCGATACAGCGCGCAGAAAGTCTTCGCCGAAAAGTCCGCCGGCAGCGCGGTGTCGGAAAGAATCCCGGCCTCGCCGATCACCTCGCCCGGCCCCATGCGCCCGGACTCCAGGGGCGCACCATGGCGCTTGAGCGTCACCGAAACCACCCCGGATTCAATGATGAACAAATGATCGCTGACCTCCCCGCCCGCGAGAATCGTTTCGCCGGCGCGGAAAGTCTGCAGGGTCATGTTCTGGCTGAAGGTGTCTTTTTCTTCCTCGCGCAGGGTCGAGAAAATCGGCGAGCTTTCCAGCAGTGCTCGTGGCCGCGACAAGTGTGGCGCGGCGCTGGTCTCGTTGCTCGACAGCAGATTGACCCCGGAGGCCTGCAAATGTCGGTAGGCCAGGTCGAACAACTGATTGCGCACCACGCGCTTCTCGCCCATCGAGGCAACAAACCCGCTGATTTCGTATTCAGCTCCGCCGCTGGCAGAACTCTTCAACGACACGCTGGGCGCCGGTGTGTCGAGCAATTGCCGGCAGCCCTGCATCGCCCGCTCCAGTGCCTCGATCACCGAACTGGGCCGGGCATGGGGGCTGACGGGCACGCTGACCGAAACGCCGAACATATTGCTCGGCCGACTGAAGTTGATGATTTTGGCTTTCGCCGCCAGCGAGTTGGGAATCACGGCCATGCTGCCCTGGCTGGTCTGCAGACGCGTGGCGCGCCAGTCGATGTCGGTAACGCGGCCCTCGGTGCCGTCGATGGAGATCCAGTCATCGAGTTGATAGGGCTTGGTGGTGTTGAGGACGATGCCGGAAAACACGTCGCTCAACGTGCTCTGCAAGGCCAGACCGACAATGATTGCCAACGCACCGGAGGTTGCCAGCACGCCTTTGACCGGCAAATCCAAAACGTAGGCCAGCGCCGCAATGATCGCGATCAGGAAGATCACTGCCCCAAGCAAGTCCTGCAATAGCCTGCCGGTGTGGCCGACCCGTTGCATCATCACCGCGCCGATCAACACCGTCAGGGTGCGCGCGCCAAACAGCCACCAACCGATCTGCAACCCGGTCGCCGCCAGATGCAGCGGCACGTTGTCAGCCCACGGCGCCGGCTCCATCGGGTTGAGGCCTTCGTTGAACAGAACAATGCTGAACAGGGCAAAAATCAGCACCCGCACCAGCAGTTTCCATTCGCTGCCGCGAGAGCTGATCAGCCGCCACAGGCCCAGATCGAGCAGGATCAGGATCAATGCGCAAAACAACGGATGTTCGGTCAGCAGAGACAGCATCAAACAACTCCGACAAGGGCCAATCGCGAGAAGATCGCACAGATTGGCACAGTGTAGGAGCAATTGATTTCGGCGGATGAACAGCGTCTCGAAAACGCTGAAAAACCTGTGGGAGCGAGCCTGCTCGCGAAGGCGTCCTGGCAGTCACTACCGCTTGGACTGATCAGAGCATTCGCGAGCAGGCTCGCTCCCACAGGGGCGTTTCAGTTGCCAGTAAAGCTCAGCGTCAGGCGTGCATCCGGCCAAAGCGTCCGGACTGGAAGTCGGCAAAAGCCTGGTGGATTTCCTGCTCGGTGTTCATCACGAACGGGCCATGGCCGACGATCGGTTCGTCGATCGGCTCGCCACTGAGCAGCAACACCACCGCGTCCTCGCTGGCCTGGAGAGTGAGTCGATCACCGTCGCGTTCGAACAGCGCCAACTGCCCTACCCCTACCGATTCCGCACCGTTAACCTGCACCGAGCCCTTCAACACCACCAGTGCGCTATTGCGACCTTCATGCAGACTCAGCGTCAGCAACTTGCCGGCATTCAGACGCAGATCCCAGACATCGATCGGCGTGAACGTCCGCGAAGGGCCGGTGTGCCCGTCGAATTCACCGGCGATCAGCCGCAGGCTGCCGGCGTCGTCCTTGAGCGTGATGTTCGGAATATCCCGGTCGAGAATGGTCTGATAACCCGGCGCGGCCATTTTATCCTTGGCCGGCAGGTTGACCCACAGCTGGACCATTTCCAGCTTGCCGCCGGTTCTGGCGAAGTTTTCCGAGTGAAATTCCTCATGGAGGATCCCGGACGCCGCCGTCATCCACTGCACATCACCCGGGCCGATGGTGCCGCCACTGCCAGTGGAATCACGATGCTGCACTTCACCGTCGTAGACGATGGTCACGGTCTCGAAACCACGGTGCGGGTGCTGGCCGACGCCACGCTGTTCAGTGGTCGGAGTGAATTCGGCAGGTCCGGCGTGATCGAGCAGCAGAAACGGGCTGATGTGCTTGCCCAGGTTGTCGTAGGAAAATAGCGTGCGTACCGGGAAACCATCGCCGACCCAATGGCCGCGAGGGCTGGTGTAGATGCCGATGATGTTTTTCATGGGGTCTCCAATGTGGGAATTCATTGGATTAAGCCTAAGGGCATATCGAATATTCGACTAGAGGGTTAAAACCGGCTGGAGTGTTCCATAAGTAGAACAATTGATTTAGCGGTGCGCTATTCGCGAGCAGGCTCGCTCCCACCGCAGACTGCATTGGCTCAGAGACACTGCGCCAGGCCACGCATGGCTTCGCGCAACTTGTCGATGGCACTCTCGACAGCCGCGTGTTCACTGTCTCGGCAAGTCCGTTCCAGATCTGCACATGCCGCAACAACCCGCGCGGCCCCGACCATCTGCGCGCCGCCCTTGATGTGGTGGGCCAATTCGCGCAAACCGTTGCGATCGGCAATCGGCAACTGGTCCAGAGCTTGCAGATCGTCGCGAAGGCTTTTGCCGACCTGCTTGCGCAAGCGTTCGATCAGCGAGTGATCGGCACCGGCCATCTGTTCCAGGGCACTCAGATCAATCTCGACGGGCTCGGTGCCGGGCTGTTGATCTTCGTGCGGCTCGCAACGGCGAGCGCCTTTCAGGGCTTCAGCCAGATCATGCAAGCGAATCGGTTTGAACAGACAGCCATCCATGCCGGCATCCAGACAGCGCAGGCGTTCTTCAATCTGCGCATTTGCAGTGAAACCGAGAATCAGGCACGGACTGCGGCCCGTGACGGCCTCTTCATCACGAATGCTGCGCGCCAGTTCATAGCCATTGCGTTGCGGCATGTTGCAGTCGGTGATCACCACATCGAAGGCCTGGGTTCGCCAGCGGTCCAGACCCTGTTCGCCATCGCCGACGTCTACCGTGCGATGCCCCAGTTCGCTCAGTTGCCAGCACATCAGCAAGCGGTTGACCGGGTGATCATCCACCACCAGCACGTTCAATACACAGGTGAGGGGCGCGGCCTCGGGCGTTGCCGGAGTGGTGGTGATTGCGGTCAGCAGCGGCAATTGCAGGTTGATTTCCACGCGCGTGCCTTGCCCCAGGTCACTGTCGAGGCACAACGTGCCGCCCATCCTGTCGCAGAGGTTGCGGCTGATCACCAGCCCCAGGCCGGAACCGCTGCGTGCCGCTTGGAGGCTGTTGCTCGCTTGAACGAACGGACTGAACAGGCGCTTTTGATCTTCGACGCTTATACCGATGCCGCTGTCTTCAATCAGCACCTGCACATCCACTTGCACGTCCGATGTCGCCAGAATCTGCAGCCGCAGGCCGACCTCGCCTGCCTCGGTGAATTTGATCGCATTGCTCAACAGGTTCGATAGCACCTGTTTGAATCGCGTCGGATCGATCGACACATCCACGTCAGCGCGCGGATCAAGTTCGATGTGCCACATCAGGCGCTTCTGCCGCGCCAGCCCTTCGAACACTCGGCATACCGATAACACCGTTTCGCGTAGATTGGCTCGTTCGGGGGCGAGGGACAAATGCCCCGACTCGATGCGCGCGATATCGAGAATGTCGCCAATCAACGCCAGTAATTGCTGGCCAGCATTCGACGCTACCTGAATTGCCAAGCGGTCGGTGACGCCCTCCTCTGCGCGCTTGAGGGCCAGTTCGAGCATGCCGATCAAGGCGTTCATCGGCGTGCGGATCTCATGGCTCATGGTCGCCAGAAAAGTGCTTTTGGCCCGATTGGCCTCCTCTGCCGCGTCCTTGGCCTGTTGCAGTTGCAACAACCATTGCTGGCGCTGCTGAATCTGCCGGCGTTGCCAGCCGATCCAGATCAAGGCCAGCACCAGCAAGCCTGCCGCGCCGGCAAAACCAAACAGAATCTCGCGGCGATGGCGCGACCAATAGCTGTCCTCCACCACCACATCGTGGCTCCAGCGCTCGACCAGTTCATCCATTTGCTGCGGCGCGATGCTCAGCAACGCCTTGTTCAGGATCGAGTGCAGTAACGCCGAGCGAGGTGCGGTAGCGAGGGCGATGCGCGCCGGCTGATCGCCAACGGTGCCGGTAATACGCAGGCGGTCGCGGTACTGCCGGGCAATCAGAAAACGCGCCACCAACAACGAGCTCACGGTTACGTCGACCTGTCCTCTGGCGATCAGCGCCATGCCTTCGGCGGGGCTTTTGACCTCGACCAGACGCAGACCGGGCACGCGTTGCAGCAGGTAATCACGCAATGGGTGGCCGCGATAGATGGCCAGGCGTTTGCCCGCCAGGTCGTCGAGCGGCAATGGATGTTGCCCGTTCGCCGCGCTGACCAGTACAAACGGATTGTTCAGATAGGCGCGGGTGAATTGCAGTTGCGTTTCACGCTCGGTGCTCGGTGTCACTACTGGCAAAACATCGAGCGCACCGGCCTGCAGTTGCTCGAACTGGTCGTTGAGCGAGCTGCCGCGCACGATCTCGAAATGCAGGCCACTGCGCTGCGCAATCAGGCTCAGCAACTGCGCCGCCAGCCCATTGAAGCGCCCGTCGCCATCGAAAAACGCCAACGGTGCAAAGTCTTCGACCGCGCCCACGCGCACCACCGGGTGCTGATCGAGCCACTGCTGTTCGGCGGCACTGAGTTGTACCCGGGACTGCTCGGCCATCTCGGCGAGGCCGACACTCCAGCGCTGTTCGATCAGTTGCCGACGCTCCATGGGCACGGCCAGCAAGGCTTTGTCGACGATGCGTTTGAGTACCAGGTCGCTGCGCAACAACGCAAAAGCGAACGGATTGGCGTCGAGCCCCGCCGGCCCGGCCAATTGCAGGTCGTTGCGATAATTGGTGTTGATCAGATAGTTGGCGCTGATGAAGTCGCCCAGGTACACATCGTCAGCACCGAAGGCGACCGCGCCGAGTGCATCCATGGCTGAAGCATAGAGCTGCACCTGAGCGCCGGGGTAGAACGCCTGAACATGGGCCAGCGGCAGGTAGTCTTCGACCATGGCGATGCGTCTGGTCGTCAGCTCGGCGGATACCTTCTCGTCGTGGCGCGTGATCAGCATCGGCTGATCGTCAGCGTAGGGCCGCGACAGAATGAACGCCGGATCCGCCGCCTCGAAACTGTTCGAGGTGCCCAGCAAATCGACATCCCCGCGCTTGAGTGCCGCCATCAGTGCCGGCCGATCAGCGAAGCGCCGCACTTCAATCCTGATGCCCAGCAGTTGCGCCAGCAGATCGGCGTAATCTGCGGTCAGCCCTTCCAGCTCATGCTGATTGCGGGTGATCTCGAAGGGCGGGTAATCCGGACCGGAGATGCCCATGCGCAATACTGGATGCTCGCGCAGCCACTGACGCTCAGCATCATCGAGGCGGACCTGAATACTCCCCGGTTCGAGGCGGGCGAGCACTTCCAGGGTCTGCGGCTGGCCAGCCGCCCAGACCGAGCCTGCGAGCCCCAGCCACAGCCATAAAATCCGCAGTCCCTGCGTCATGTCGGGGCACTCAGATCAAGTGATTGCGCTTGGCGAACTCACGCAGGAGCACCAGTGACCCCAGGCAAAGTTTCGCCATCATGCGGGTCTTGTAGGTGCTGACGGTCTTGTGACTCAAGTGCATCTCCTGGGCGATAGATTTGTTCGGTTTGCCCAGCGCCAGGTTCACGAAAATGCATAACTCTCGATCGGACAGCTGAGCGATCAGCTCCTTTTCAGTGCGTTGCACGGCGTTGTACAGACCGCTGGTATTGGGCAACGCGGAGAAATAAGTGTGGCCGGACATCAGTGCCTTGATCGCTTCGTGCAGCAGAGTCAGCTGATTGCTCTTGGTAACGTAACCCCTCGCCCCGGCACGCAGGCAGCGCTCTTGATAATGCGTGGGCTCATGCATGCTGAATACCAGCACCCGGCAGCGCGCCGTCGGCGCCTTGATCTGGATTCGCGTCAGCACTTCGAGCCCGTCCATCGATCCCAGACCCAGATCGAGCACAACCAGGTGTGGATCATGCGCGCAAATCAATGGCACGACTTCATTGCCACTGGAGGCTTCATGAATCAGGGTAAAGCCTTGAGCCTGCAGGACGATTCGAATGGCCGCGCGCACAACTGGATGATCATCGACGATCAGCGCTGACTTCATTGACACTCCTGCAAAATCGAAGACACCGCAACATTCTGTTCCGGAGTCGGTGGCTGCGCCGGCACTGTTACATGGACGGCCATAAAGAGCACCTGTCAGGTCTGACAGTTGTGCAGATTGGTTTTTTATGCATTGGCATGGCGTAACAACCAATGCAAGTCAGGTGTGGCGTGGTCTTCGCCGGCTGCTTCGACCCCCGCCATCACCTGCCCGATGAGTTGTGCATTTGGCAGTGGCGCCGGGCTGATCTGCACGTTTTCCTGAGCGAACCCGGCATCGTCCTGCAATGGTGCTGACGGTTCGTTGTAGATCAGAGCATGGCGAACTTGCTGGTTATCGAGGACAAAGCCCTGCAAGTCGAGAGCGCCTGCCGCCAGTTCGGCATTGATTACCAGCACATCGAACGGCTCGCAGCCGTAGTCGACCAGGGTCAACAATTCGCCGAGATTCTGCACCGGGGCTACGCGGTAGTAGCCGAGCGCGTTGAACAGGCGTTCGATCTTCATGCGGTGAAAATGCTGCGGGTCGGCGATCAGGATGCGCAACGCTTTGTTGCTCATGGTCATTCTCCCGGTGAGGTTTGGGGAGGGCAAGACTACGCAAGCGCCGAGGATGACTCTGTAGGACTTTTCCTAAAAAGCAGGCCATTCATCCGGCGCCCCAGACGCACCAATATCCCCTGTGGGAGCGAGCCTGCTCGCGAAGGGGCTATACCAGTCAGAGATGTACTGACTGACACGACGCCTTCGCGAGCAGGCTCGCTCCCACAGGGGAAAGCATTCCATGGCGGTTATTGCCAGCCGAACCGGCGGATGTAGAAGCCTTTGACGGCTTGGGTGAGCGCCATGTACGCCAGCAGAATCATTGGCAGAAACACGAAATACAGCGACGGCAGCGCCTGTAATTTGAAGTAATGCGCCAGCGGACCCATTGGCAGGAAGATGCCGACCGCCATGATGACCCCGGTCATGACCAGCAGCGGCATGGCGGCGCGGCTCTGCAGAAACGGAATCTTCGGCGTGCGGATCATGTGCACGATCAGCGTCTGGGTCAGCAGACCGACCACGAACCAGCCGGACTGGAACAGCGTCTGGTGATCCGGGGTGTTGGCGTCGAACACATACCACATCAAGGCGAAAGTCGTGATGTCGAAGATCGAACTGATCGGACCGAAGAACAGCATGAAGCGCCCGACGTCACCCGGCTGCCAGCGCTGCGGCTGTTTCAGCATCTCGTCGTCGACGTTATCGAACGGAATGGCGATCTGCGAAATGTCGTAGAGCAGGTTCTGTACCAGCAGGTGCATCGGCAGCATTGGCAGAAACGGGATGAACGCGCTGGCAACCAGCACCGAGAACACGTTGCCGAAGTTGGAACTGGCGGTCATCTTGATGTACTTGAGCATGTTGGCGAAGGTGCGCCGCCCTTCGAGCACGCCCTCCTCCAGCACCATCAGGCTTTTTTCCAACAGGATGATATCCGCCGCTTCCTTGGCGATGTCCACCGCGCTGTCCACGGAAATGCCGATGTCAGCGGTGCGCAGCGCGGGCGCGTCGTTGATGCCATCGCCCATGAACCCGACCACATGGCCGTTGCCCTTGAGCACCCGGACGATGCGCTCCTTGTGCGACGGCGTGAGTCTGGCGAAGACGTTGGTCGTCTCGACCGTCACGGCCAGTTCGCTGTCGCTCATGCGCTCAATGTCATTGCCCCGCAGCAGACCCTGTTGGGCGAGGCCGACCTCGCGGCAGATCTTCGCCGTCACCAGTTCGTTGTCACCGGTCAGCACCTTGACCGCCACGCCATGCTCGGCCAAGGCCTTGAGCGCTGGCGCGGTGCTTTCCTTCGGTGGATCGAGGAACGCCACGTAACCGATCAGCGTCAATTCCTGTTCATCGGCCAGGCTGTAAATCTCGCGGCCTGCTGGCATTGAGCGAGCCGCGACCGCCACCACGCGCAGACCTTCGGCGTTGAAAGCGCCGGTGACCTGGCGAATCCGCACCAGCAACTCATCGCTCAAGACTTCATCGACCTCGCCGTGACGCACGCGGCTGCACACCGCCAGCACTTCTTCCACCGCACCTTTGCAGATCAGTTGATGTGGCTGAGCGCGCCCCTCAACCACCACCGACATGCGCCGGCGATTGAAGTCGAAGGGGATCTCATCGACCTTGCGAAAGGCGCTGCCGACTTTCAATTCGCGATGGATTTCCACGTGCTCGAGCACGGCGACATCCAGCAGGTTTTTCAGGCCGGTCTGGTAGTAGCTGTTGAGGTAGGCCAGCTCCAGCACTTCGTCGCTGTCTTCGCCCCAGACATCGACATTACGCGCCAAAAAGATCTTGTCCTGCGTCAGGGTTCCGGTCTTGTCTGTGCACAGCACGTCCATGGCGCCGAAGTTCTGGATCGCGTCGAGGCGTTTGACGATGACTTTTTTGCGCGACAGAAATACGGCGCCTTTGGCCAAGGTCGAGGTGACGATCATCGGCAACATTTCCGGGGTCAGGCCGACGGCAATCGAAAGCGCGAACAGCAGCGCTTCGGTCCAGTCACCCTTGGTGAAACCGTTGATGAACAGCACCAGCGGCGCCATGACGAACATGAAGCGGATCAGCAGCCAGCTGACCTTGTTGACGCCCTGCTGGAACGAGGTCACCGCCCGGTCGGTCGCGCCGACCCGTTGCGCCAGCGCGCCGAAATAGGTGCTGTTGCCGGTGGTGAGAATCAGCGCAATCGCGCTGCCGGAGACAACGTTGGTGCCCATGAACAGAATGTTGTCCAGCTCCAGTGGGTTACGCGTGTCGCGATCGGTCTGGTGGGTAAATTTCTCCACCGGCATCGACTCACCGGTCATCGCGGCCTGGCTGACGAACAGATCCTTGGCGCTGAGCACGCGGCAATCGGCGGGAATCATGTCGCCGGCCGAGAGCACGATGAGATCGCCGGGCACCAGTTGCCTGATCGGCAATTCCCGCCGTGGCGCATCCCGGCGCAGCACCGTGGCGGTGTTGCTGACCATGGCTTTGAGCGCATCGGCGGCCTGATTGGATTTGCTCTCCTGCCAGAAGCGCAGCAGTGTCGACAGCACCACCATGGAGAAAATCACCACGGCGGCCTTGAGGTCTTCGGTCAGCCAGGAGATCACCGCGAGCAAGGTCAGCAGCAGGTTGAACGGGTTTTTGTAGCAGTGCCACAGATGGGTCCACCACGGCAGCGGCTGCTCATGTTCGACTTCGTTGAGGCCGTGTTGCGCGCGCAGTGCATCGGCCTCGACCTCGGTGAGCCCCTCGCCGTGCGTGCCCAGTGACGACAACAACGCAGCGCTTTCGGCATCGGCGGCAGCGACCAGCGTGTTGGCCAGCGTCGGCGGCACTTCACGGCTGACCCTGGTGTCATTGATCGAATCCAGCAACGCCAGACGACGGAAGTGCCGGGCGATGTGGCGGCTGCGCAGAAAGCCTGCGAAAAATTCCTTGAGCGTGAGTTTCATGGCTGTGTCCCCTGTGGTCAGCCGGGCAACCGTCGAGCAGGTACCGCCGCGCCCTGGCACCGGGAAAACCGGCACGGCAAGGCATGGCACGCCGGTCAGAAACAGGCGTGTCGATAGGCTGCGATGACGACTGATGTCGCCATCACGCTTGGTTCAGCGTCGATGAGAAGGACGTCGAGACACGATCCGGAACGGGTCGTACACGGGATGCCGCTGCTCGCTGTTACGGCGAGACAACGGCAGGAGAGGCTGCGCGTTATCTTGCCGAGAATCTGCCGGTAATCGAGACCGGCCGACAACTGTCACTCGAACAAGTACCCACTGTGGGTCTCCGCAATTGATGAAAACGCGCGCAGCTTACGCCCGCAGCGAAACGGCTGGAAGAGGTGTATTCGGGGAATGTGAGGGGTGTTCAGGAAGGGTTCAGATTCAGGATATGCGGGGCTATCCATGGCCCCTTCGCGAGCAGGCTCGCTCCCACATTTTGCACTGCGTTCACAGAACCATTGTGGGAGCGAGCCTGCTCGCGAAAGCGGTATGACAGGCGCAGCAGAACTCAGCTGGCAGTGGCCAACAACAGCTCCGCCACCGAACGGCTGTGCCCGCGCTGTTTGCCATGCTCATACAGCGAGCCAGCGATTTCATCGGCGCGAATCGGCAGCACCGACAGCAGCGTATCGCTCAGGCCATGGCTGGCCTGGCAGAAGCCCTGCATATAAATGCCGGCCTTGCAGCGCTCGTCGGTGATCAGCTTGTAATTGCGATCGACTTCGAATTCGCCGAGATATTCCTCCAGCGGCGCGAGCAACTTGCGGTGCATCTGCCGCTCGTAACCGGTGGCCAGTACCACGGCGTCGTAAATCCGTACCGTGACTTCGCCGGTGGCGTTGTTGCGCACGGCCAGTTCGATGCCGTTTGCCGTGGCGGTGGCGCTCTCGACGGTGGTCAAGGTGCGGAACGCATGACGGGCAATCCCGGAAACCTTCTGCCGATAGAAGATGCCGTAGATGCGTTCGATCAGGTCGATGTCGACCACCGAATAGTTGGTGTTGTGGTACTCGTTGACCAGACGCTCGCGCTCGACGCTGTTCTGCTGGAACACCAGATCAGTGAATTCCGGCGAGAACACTTCGTTGACGAACGGGCTGTCATCCGCAGGTTTCAACGCCGAACCACGCAGGATCATGTCGACCTGCACCGACGGGAATGAATCATTCAGGTCGATAAAGGCTTCCGCCGCGCTCTGCCCGCCACCGATGATGGCGATGCTCATCGGTTGATTGTTCACGCACGGCTGCCTGGCCATCTGCGACAGATACTGCGAATGGTGGAACACCCGATGATCGCCCTTCAGTGCTTTGAACGCCTCCGGAATACGCGGCGTGCCGCCAGCGCTGACCACCACCGAACGCGTGGTGCGCACGAACTGCTGGCCGTCGCTGCCCCGGGAAATTACCCGCAACGCTTCAACCTGCTGGTTGTGCAACACCGGTTCGATGAACTGCACTTCTTCACCGTAACGGCTCTGCTCGGTGAACTGCCCGGCGACCCAGCGCAGGTAGTCGTTGTACTCCATGCGGCAGGGATAGAACGTGCCGAGGTTGATGAAGTCGACCAGACGTCCGTGGTGCTTGAGGTAATTGACGAATGAGTACGGGCTGGTCGGATTGCGCAGGGTCACCAGGTCCTTGAGGAAGGAAATCTGCAGTTCGCTCTGCGTCGACAAGGTGTTGCCGTGCCAGCTGTAAGTGGCCTGCTTGTCGAGGAACAGCACATCCAGTTCGCCCTGGGTGGCGCCGCGCTCCTGCAGTGCGATGGCCAGTGCCAGGTTCGAAGGGCCGAAACCGACGCCGATCAGGTCGTGAACGATGGGCGATGCAATTGCCTGTGTCATTTCCAGTGTCCTCTGGATGAACCCCTCAACGCGGGGAAATAAAGCCTGGGTGGCCTGACCGGCCTGAATCAGGTCAGCAGGTCGTCTGTTGAGTAGGAACGAGGACGATGGAAGGAAATTTAACCGGCGCGGATCACTGGCCATCCCATTGCTGGATGCGCAAGCGGCAATGTTTCATGGCGTTGACGATGTGTTTTTCCACCAGCGCCCGGGAGATGCCGAGGGTCTGGGCGATTTCCGGATGGGACAGGCCTTCGATCTTGCGCAGCAGAAAACTGTCGCGGCACAGCGGCGGCAGCTCGGCCAGTGCGCGCTGGAGCATTTCCAGGCGCTGTCCGTGATCAAGGGTGCCGTGAGGCGAGGGAGTGAAATAGCGCTCTTCGTTATCGAGCACGTCCAGCGATTCGACCTGACGCAGCGCGTTGCGGCGGTGATCGTCGATAACCAGGTTCAAAGCGGTGCGATAAAGGAAGGCCCGGGGTTGTTCGATCGGCACTTCGCTGGAGCGCTCCAGCACGCGTACGTAGGCGTCATGCACCACATCCTCGGCGACCTGACGGTTGCCCAGTCTGGCGTTGAGGAAACACACCAGCTCACGATAGTAGTTTTCCAACATGACTCCCGACCGCATCGATGCCGTTTCTGTCCTTGAGCGCACTGATCAGACCTGCGGATTACGCAGTAGCAAGATAGTGGCAACTTGAGGTGCGTAATTTATAGTAATTCTCATATAGATTTAAAGAGTTGATTCCATATCCCGGACAAATAGTGCTGGCCGGCGTGCGGTAACTCGATGTGTCTGCGGCTAAATTCCATCGCGCATGCCTCGTTTACAGGACAGCCCCTGTGTCTGTCGTGCCTTGCGACGGACCGCAACCACTGGCCGGAACCCTGCATGAATCGTCCCCGCCCCGCCCGCCGCGCGTTGTTCGCCGCCCTCTGTCTGATTCCCGTGATCGCCGTTGCTGCCTGGCAAGTGTTGCCACCCGGGCGCGACTCAGTCGCCACTGTGCAGGTCAGCCGGGGCGATATCGAAAACAGTGTGACGGCGCTCGGTACCCTGCAACCGCGCCGCTATGTGGATGTCGGCGCGCAGGCCTCGGGGCAGATTCAGAAGATTCACGTCGAGGCCGGCGACACGGTGAAGGAAGGTCAGTTGCTGGTGGAAATCGACCCGTCGACGCAACAAGCCAAGCTCGATGCCGGGCGTTTCTCCATTGAAAACCTCAAGGCGCAGTTGCAGGAGCAACGTGCCCAGCACGATCTGGCGCAGCAGAAATACCAGCGCCAGCAGAAACTCGCCGCCGGCGGCGCCACCCGCGAGGAAGACGTGCAGACCGCCCGCGCCGAGGTCCGTGCGACCCAGGCACGCATCGACATGTTCCGGGCGCAGATTCGTCAGGCCCAGGCCAGCCTGCGCAGTGACGAGGCCGAACTCGGTTACACGCGCATCTATGCGCCAATGGGCGGGACCGTCGTCGCCATCGGTGCGCGCGAAGGCCAGACCCTCAATGCGCAACAACAGACCCCGCTGATCCTGCGCATCGCCCGGCTTTCCCCGATGACGGTCTGGGCAGAGGTTTCGGAGGCCGACATCGGCCACGTCAAACCGGGCATGACCGCCTACTTCACCACCCTCAGCGGCGGCACCCGACGCTGGAGCAGCACCGTGCGGCAGATCCTGCCGGTGCCGCCGCGTCCGCTCGAACAGAATCAGGGCGGCAGTCCTACCAGCGGCCGCAGCGGCAGCGAACGGGTGGTGCTGTACACCGTGCTGCTCGACGTCGATAACGCCGATCACAGCCTGATGACCGACATGACCGCCCAGGTATTCTTCGTCGCGCAACAGGCGCAAGACACCCTGACCGTGCCGACTGCCGCCCTGCAACCGGGTTCGCGTCCGCAATGGCAGCGGGCGCAGATCGTCGCCGCCAACGGCGATATTCAAACGCGGGAAGTGCGCACCGGCATCAACGATCGCCTGCGCACCCAGGTGCTGGAAGGTCTGGCCGAGGGCGAACATATTCTCAGCGCGCCGGCCGCTGGTCATGGAGGCTGAATGCACACGCCCCTGATCGACTTGCGGCAGATCCGCAAAGCCTACGGCGGTGATGACAGCCCACTGGTGGAGGTGCTGCGCGGGATCGATCTGTCGATCCACGCCGGCGAGTTCGTTGCCATCGTCGGCGCCTCCGGTTCGGGCAAGTCGACACTGATGAACATCCTCGGTTGCCTCGACCGCCCCACCAGCGGCGAGTATCTGTTCGCCGGGGAAAATGTCGCGCAACTGGACAGCGATGAACTGGCGTGGCTGCGCCGTGAAGCGTTCGGTTTTGTCTTTCAGGGCTATCACCTGATCCCGTCAGGCTCGGCGCAGGAGAACGTCGAGATGCCGGCGATTTATGCCGGCACCCCGGCCGCCGAGCGGCATGCCCGAGCTCACGCGCTACTGGAGCGTCTCGGCCTCGGCACTCGCACCGGCAACCGTCCGCATCAGCTTTCCGGCGGCCAGCAACAGCGGGTGTCGATTGCCCGTGCGCTGATGAACGGCGGCCATATCATCCTCGCCGACGAGCCGACCGGCGCCCTCGACAGCCACAGCGGCGCTGAGGTCATGACCCTGCTCGACGAACTCGCCGATCAGGGCCATGTGGTGATCCTCATTACCCATGACCGCGAAGTGGCGCAACGGGCCAAACGCATCATCGAAATCCGCGACGGCCTGATCATCAGTGACAGCGCCGAGCACGCGTCGGCGCCGCCTGCGGCCAATCCCGGGGCGCTGCAAGCGGTCGACCTGCGCCAGCGCCTGAGCAACGGCAGCAGCCAGACCGGCGCCTGGAAAGGCGAACTGGTTGACGCCGTACAAGCGGCGTGGCGAGTGATGTGGATCAATCGCTTTCGCACGGCGCTGACCTTGCTGGGCATAGTCATTGGCGTGGCCTCGGTAGTGGTCATGCTCGCCGTCGGCGAAGGCAGCAAGCGTCAGGTCATGGCGCAAATGGGCGCGTTCGGCTCCAACATCATTTACCTCAGCGGCTCGGCGCCGAACCCGCGTACACCGGAGGGCATCATCACCCTCGACGATGTTGCCGAACTGTCCGCCCTGCCCGAGGTGGAGCGGATCATGCCGGTTAACGGCTCGACCGCCGGGGTGCGCTTTGGCAACGCCGACCACAGCAGTTACGTCGGCGGCAATGACACCAATTTTCCGCAGATTTTCAACTGGCCGGTGATTCAGGGCAGCTACTTCACCCAGGCCGACGAGGACAGCGCCGCCGCCGTCGCGGTGATCGGCACCAAGGTCCGCGACAAATTGCTCAAGGATGTCGCCGACCCCATCGGCCAATACATCCTCATCGAAAACGTGCCATTCCAGATCCTCGGCGTGCTCGCCGAAAAAGGCGCCAGCTCCGGCGACTCCGATAGCGACAACCGCATCGCCGTGCCCTATTCGGCGGCGAGCACGCGCCTGTTCGGCAGTCGCAACCCGCAATACGTGGTGATCGCGGCCAAGGATGCGCGCAAGGTCAAGGACGCCGAACAGGCCATCGAGCAGGCGATGCTGCGTCGGCACCACGGCAAGAAGGATTTCGAGCTGACCAACAATGCCGCGATGATCCAGGCCGAAGCGCGCACGCAAGGCACGCTGTCGCTGATGCTGGGGGCGATTGCAGCGATTTCCCTGCTGGTCGGCGGTATCGGCGTGATGAACATCATGCTCATGACAGTACGCGAACGTACCCGCGAGATCGGTATTCGCATGGCCACCGGCGCACGTCAGCGCGATATCCTCCGTCAGTTTCTCACTGAAGCCTTGATGCTCTCGGTGGTCGGCGGAATCGCCGGGATCGGCCTGGCGCTGCTGGTCGGCGGCGTGTTGCTGCTCAGCGGCGTAGCGATCGCCTTTCAAGCGCTGGCGGTGGTCGGCGCGTTTGCCTGTGCGCTGGTCACCGGTGTCATTTTCGGCTTTATGCCGGCCCGCAAAGCTGCCCGGCTCGACCCGGTCACGGCCCTTACCAGTGAATGATCGACCTATGAAAGTGCGACTGACGTTCCTCGCCGCCAGCCTGTTACTGGCGGCCTGCAGCAGCCCGGCGCCACGCCTGGACAGCGGCGTGCAGCCACCGAGCGCGTGGCAGTCCGCCGCCAACCATGGCGCGCTGCAGAGCAATCGGCAATGGTGGACGCAATTCGGCAGCACCGAACTGGAGCGGCTGGTGGAACAGGCGCGCCTGGGCAGCTACGACCTCGCCGCCGCCGTGGCGCGAGTCAGACAGGCCGAGGCCAGCGCAACCATTGCCGGCGCCCCGCTGCTGCCCGAGCTCAAGGCCGGGCTCAACGCCAACCGGCAGAAGCTGATTCACGGCAAGGGCTACAGCCAGCTGGATGTCAGTCCCGAGAATCGCTCGCTGGATTATTACGATGCCGAGCTCAGCGCCAGTTACGAAATCGACTTCTGGGGCGGCAAGCGTGCCGCCCGCGACAGTGCGGTGTTCGGTGTGCAGGCCAGCGAGTTCGACCGCGCCACCGTCGAGCTGACCTTGCTCAGTGGCGTCGCCAACAGTTACACCCAGGCCCTGGCCTTGCGTGAGCAGGCGCGCATTGCCGAACTCAATCTGGCCAATGCGCAAAATGTGCTGCATCTGGTGCAGACCCGTTTCGACGCCGGCAGCGCCACCGCGCTGGAACTGGCCCAGCAGAAAAGTCTGGTGGCCGAACAACAGCGCCGCCTGCCGCTGGTGCAACAACAGGCCCGCGAAGCACTGATCAGCCTCGCCGCCCTGCTCGGCCAACCGGTGCAAACGTTGCCGTTGCCCAAGCAATCCTTCGCCCAATTGCATTGGCCGGACATCGCCAGTGGCGTGCCGAGCGACTTGCTCAGCCGCCGCCCGGACATTGCCAGCGCCGAGGCCAGACTCGCAGCAGCCCAGGCGGATGTCACCGTCGCCCGCGCCGCGATGCTGCCGAAAGTCACCCTGACCGCCAGTCTCGGCAGCGGCGCTGATCTGGCCGCTGACCTGCTGCGCACGACGTTCTACAACCTGTCCTCGGGGCTGACCGCGCCGATCTTCAACAACGGCCGCCTCAGCGCCGAACGCGACAAGGCCAAGGCGCGACAGGATGAGCTGCTGGAGACCTATCGCGGGGCAATCATCAACGGCTTCGCCGACGTCGAAAAAGCCCTCAGCAGCATCCGTGGCCTCGACGAACAGCGGCAATGGCAAAGCGAAGAACTGAATCAGGCACAGACCGCCTTCGACATCGCCCAGAGCCGCTACCAGGCCGGCGCCGAAGACCTGCTCACCGTCCTGCAAACCCAGCGCACGCTGTATGCCGCGCAAGACCTGAACGTGCAACTGCGCCTGTCGCGCCTGCAGGCGAGCATCGCCTTGTACAAAGCTCTGGGGGGCGGCTGGGAGGTGATCTGAGGGCAACGCGTCGACTGCACTGACGTCTTCGCGAGCAAGCCCGCTCCCACAATGAAATTCGGGCCAGGCCAAAACCCTCGCCCCGACCATGCCCACTCTGTGGGAGCGAGCCTGCTCGCGAAGAGGTCGTGTCAGTCAAAGATGTAATGGATGACACACCGCATTCGCGAGCAAGCCCGCTCCCACAATGAAGTTCGTGTCAGGCCAAAACCTTCGCCCCGACCATGCCCACTCTGTGGGAGCGAGCCTGCTCGCGAAGAGGCCGTGTCAGGCAATGATGTAATGGATGACACACCGCATTCGCGAGCAAGCCCGCTCCCACAATGAAATTCGGGTCAGGCCAAATACTTCGCCCCGACCATGCTCACTCTGTGGGAGCGAGCCTGCTCGCGAAGAGGCCGTGTCAGGCATTGATGCACTGGATGACCCACCGCATTCGCGAGCAAGCCCGCTCCCACAATGAAATTCGGGTCAGGCCAAAACCCTCGCCCCGACCATGCCCCCCTGTGGGAGCGAGCCTGCTCGCGAAGTGGCGTGTCAGGCAATGATGCACTGGATGACCCACCGCTTTCGCGAGCAAGCCCGCTCCCACAATGAAATTCGGGCCAGGCCAAAACCCTCGCCCCCGACCATGCCCCCCTGTGGGAGCGAGCCTGCTCGCGAAGAGGCCGTGTCAGGCAATGATGCGCTGGATGACACACCGCATTCGCGAGCAAGCCCGCTCCCACAATGAAATTCGGGTCAGGCCAAAACCCTCGCCCCGACCATGCCCACTCTTTGGGAGCGAGCCTGCTCGCGAGGAGGTCGTGTCAGGCAATGATGTAATGGATGACACACCGCATTCGCGAGCAGGCTCGCTCCCACAATGAAATTCGGGCCAGGCCAAATACTTCGCCTCGACCATGCCCACTCTGTGGGAGCGAGCCTGCTCGCGAAGAGGCCGTGTCAGTCAAAGATGTAATGGATGACCTACCGCTTTCGCGAGCAAGCCCGCTCCCACAATGAAATTCGGGTCAGGCCAAAACCCTCGCTCGACCATGCCCACTCTGTGGGAGCGAGCCTGCTCGCGAAGAGGCCGTGTCAGGCAATGATGCATCTGAATGACACACCGCTTTCGCGAGCAAGCCCGCTCCCACAATTGACCTGCGAGTAAATCAAAATCTACGGCGCAACGAAGCCCCCTGTGGGAGCGGGCTTGCTCGCGAAGAGGCCATGTCAGGCAATGATGCACTGGATGACACACCGCTTTAGCGAGCAGGCTCACTCCCACAAAGGGATTGCGATCAATTCAGAGTGTGTGTTGAAGCGATCTAAAGCTGTCGGCCCTTGACCTTCAGGTGCCGTGCATACCAAGGGCGCTGTGGCACTTTGCGGAACAGCTCGGTCATGTTGTCTTCGTCGCCGAAGGTGATGCGCAGCGCCAGCTTCATGGTTTCCGGGTCCATCTCCACTGAACGTCCGACCTGCAGGCCGGGTACGGTGCTGCAGCCGTGGGTGTCGGGGCCGAGCCAGGGATCGGCGACTTCCACCCAGCGTCCCGCTGCAAACCATGGCACGCCGTTCACTTCCAAACGACTCACTTCACCCGGATGAAAGCGTTCATGGGCGCGAAACCAGTCTTCCAGGCGATCATCGATCCAGCCGTGAAAGCGCCAGAACACCGGGTTTACATGGGAGGAAAACGGATCACCGAGAAAGTCGTTTTCCGGCGCATACCAGCGCGCCGCGAAATCCGCCTGATCGCGCGCCATCGGCACCGGAATGTCGTTGGACGGGTCACGCGCCACCGAAGCCCAGCGCATGTGCAGCCAGTCGTGCAGGCCCAGTTCGACTTCCGAACCGAACTGGCCAAGGGTCAATTTCGACAAATAACGCGGATCACGGTACTGCGATTCCCAGACCAGGAAATTACTCTGGAAAGTCTCCGCCGCTTTGATGTCGCTAACCCATTTGGTGTACTCGTCATCACCCTCGGCCAGCCAGGTCGGCGGCAGGGAATTGCCGTCGTGATTATCGAAGTAACGCGCGAAGCCCTGCCGGTCCCGTTCCAGCTCAGGCTGCGGCTGCGGGAACGCCGGCCAGGAAGGCAGATCCTGCATCGAGCGGGCGATGCCGAGCATGTGCCGATGCATAAAGAAAAAGTCCACGCCCGAGCCATTGCGATCCTTGCTTGGCCCACGGGCGTCGCGTTCCTTGTCACGTGGCCCGGGCTGCCAGCCGATGCCGCGCAGCGCTTCGCGTTTTTTCTCCGAAAGCTTGTGCCACTTGTCGCGGGTGGCGTGCCAGAGCTGGTGGAACAACCGATGCTCGGGCGCCACCAGCCAGGCCAACAGTTGCGGGTTCAACCCGGTGCGTTCGCGGGCTTCGGGAAAACGCCGTTTGATGGCGATGAACTGATTGTCCAGCTCGGGCAACGCCAACGGCCGATCCAGACGCAGCACCTGCCCGGTGAACGTGGCGCTGCCGGCATTGCCGAACGCCGCCCATACCTCATCCAGTTTGACTTTGAATTCATACACCGGCGGCGCAAGCGGCGCATCGGTGCGCATCAGGCGCCAATACATCTCGGCGCCGTTGGCCGGCGCCAGATCACCGATCACTTGATAACGCACAGGCCCTTCGGCACGCAGATTCGCTCCGGTGTCGAGATAACCGCGCAGGCCGCGCCCACGATGAGCGATGTCGAGAAACAGCTCCAGGCCTTGCGCCGGCAAACCATCAAGCCCCGCTGCCGCACCGGTAAAGCGAATGTCCCAGACTCCACGCAAATTGTCCGCCAGCTGTTGCCCGGCGGTGTCCGCCAGATCGACCGTGGCCTCGCCCGGGGTGATCGGAAACTCCTCGCGGGTCAGTTCACGATGTGCATAAAAAGCGGCAGGCAGCGCGGCGCCCGTGAGTGCCATGCCCGCCATGAACCAGCGTCGAGAGATCGTCATTGCCCTACCTGTGTCAGCCATGAAGCAGGCTTTATCCAAGCTAGAACGTTTGCTCGGCGGGGAAATTTACGCCGCTGGCAAAACATCCCTGCGCCGCTGCCGGGCATTTGTAACCCACGCCTAAATTAGCCACCCGGCCACTCGTTCCTCCCAGATAGCAAAGGCCCCTGCGCCTGTACATCGACGGCGAACCTGAATGAGATGGCAATGACAAAACCGCGTTGGAAAAAGGCTCTATTCATCGGCCTGCCGCTGGCTCTGGCGATCAGTGCCGGCGCAGGATTTCTGGCCTGGGATTACCTGAACAACCCCGGCTACCCGGTGAAAGTGATGAAACAGGCGACCGAGTTGCAGGATCGCCTGCTGTCGTTCGACAGCCACATCACCGTGCCGCTGAGTTTCGGCAGCCACGACCACGAAGCCGACAAGGATGGTTCGGGCCAGTTCGACCTGGTCAAGGCCAATCGTGGGCGCTTGTCCGGCGCGGCGCTGACGGTATTCGGCTGGCCGGAAATGTGGAACGGCCCGAACGCCCCGCACCGTCCGACCGAGGGTTTTGTCGAAGAAGCGCGCAATCAGCAGGAGGTGCGTTACAAGATCATTTCCGGGATCGTCCGCGACTTTCCCAATCAGGCCGGCATCGCCTACACGCCGGATGATTTCCGCCGCCTGCACGGCGAAGGCAAGTTCGCGATTTTCATCAGCATGCTCAACGCCTACCCGCTGGGCAATGATCTGAGCAAGCTCGACCTGTGGGCCGGGCGCGGCATGCGCATGTTCGGTTTCAGTTACATCGGCAACAACAGCTGGGCCGACTCGTCGCGGCCGCTACCGTTTTTCAATGACTCGCCCGATGCCCTCGACGGTCTGTCGGACATCGGCAAACAAGCGGTGCAGCGCTTGAACGATCTGGGCGTGATCATCGACGTTTCGCAGATGTCGACAAAGGCCCTTGAGCAGGTCGCCGAACTGAGCCGCACACCGCTGGTAGCCTCGCACTCGGCGCCCCGGGCGGCAGTGGATATTGCACGCAACCTCAGCGACAAAGAACTGCAACTGATCAAGAACAGTGGCGGCGTGGTGCAAGTGGTCGCTTTCTCGCAGTACCTGAAACCGCTGACCCAAGCTACTCAGGACAAACTCAATGCGTTGCGTGCGCGCTTCGATCTGCCGCCACTGCCCAACCTCGCCATGGCGCTGATGCCGGGCGATCCGATCATCACCGCCTGGTCGGAACAAAAGCTCGGCCAATACGCCAGCGGTCTCTACGCGATCCTTGAAGAAGAACCGAAAGCCACCCTCAAGGACTTCGGCGACGCCATCGATTACACGGTGCGCAAGATCGGTATCGACCACGTCGGCATTGCTTCGGATTTCAACGATGGCGGCGGCATCAAGGGCTGGGAAAACGTCGGCGAGATCCGCAACGTCACCGCCGAACTGCTGCAGCGCGGCTACTCCGAAGCGGACATCGCCAAGCTCTGGGGTGGCAACTTCATGCGCGTCTGGGATCAGGTGCAAAAAGCTGCGAAACCGGCGCTGGCGTCACGCCAGGAGGTGGCCCGGCCATGACCGATCGTCGCACTTTCCTGAAGCAGGCCGGCCTGCTCGCAGTCGCCCTGCCCTTGGGCGCCAGCCTGACTGCACCGGCGGCCATCGCTGCCGTGCCGACTGCCTCGCGGGACAAATGGGCGCAGTTGCGTCAGTTGTTCGAGCAGGATCCTCAGGCGATTCACTTCGCCAATTTTCTGGTCACCTCACACCCCAAACCGGTGCGCGAAGCCATCGAACGCCATCGCGCCGCGCTGGATCTGAATCCGGGTCTGGCGATGGACTGGGATCTGGGCGTCACCGAGAAGCGCGAAGAAAATGTGCGCCACTGGGCCGGCCAGTATCTGCAAGCCAAACCGGCGCAAATCGCCCTGACCGGCAGTACCACCGAAGGCCTGGCGATGATCTACGGCAGCGTGCAGGTGCGCGCGGATCAGGAAATCCTCACCACGGTTCACGAGCATTACTCGACGCGCAATATTCTCGATTTCCGCAGCCGTCGCGATGGCACGCGCGTGCGCAAACTCACCCTGTTCGAAACTCCGCAGAGCATTTCTCTGGATCAGGTGCTCGACACGATCAATCGCAATATCCGCCCCGAGACTCGCGTGCTGGGCATGACCTGGGTGCATTCCGGCAGCGGCGTGAAGCTGCCGATCAGCGAGATTTCGCGGCTGGTCGATGAGCACAACCGCCAGCGCGACGACAAGGATCGGGTGATCTACGTGGTCGATGGTGTGCACGGTTTCGGTGTCGACGACCTGAGTTTCCCGCAGATGAACTGCGATTTTTTCATCGCCGGCACCCACAAATGGATGTTCGGCCCGCGCGGCACCGGCATCGTCTGCAGCCGCACGGAAGAACTGAAATACGTCAGCCCCAGCGTGCCGACCTTCTCCGAGGCCACGGCTTTCTCGACCATCATGACCCCGGGCGGCTACCACGCCTTCGAGCATCGCTGGGCGCTCGACGAAGCCTTCAAGTTGCACCTGCAACTGGGCAAGGCCGAGGTGCAGACGCGCATTCATCAGCTCAACAGTTACCTCAAGCAACGCCTGCAGGAGCACCGCAACATCGAGTTGGTGACCCCGCTCGACTCGCAGTTCTCCGCCGGTTTCACCTTCTTCCGGATCAAGGGCCAGGACAGCGATGAAGTGGCTGCCTGGCTGATGCAGAACCGGGTGGTCTGCGACGCGGTCAGCCGCGATGTCGGGCCGGTGATCCGGACCGCGCCGGGCTTGCTCAACAGCGAAGCCGAAGTGGATCGCTTCATGGACATCCTCGGCAAAAAGCTGCGTGCCTGATCTTCGACTGCCGTTTTCCTTTCAAAGAGACGACCCATGAAAAAGCCTCAAGCGTCACTCCTCTCCAAAGCTCTGCCCGCACTGACGCTAAGCGCCCTCTGCGCTGCGCTGTTGCCCGGCAGCGCCCTGGCGGCGACCGCGCCCGCTGCGGGCAAAGTGTTCAAGGACTGCAAGGACTGCCCGGAAATGGTCGTGCTGCCAACCGGCAGCTACACCATGGGCACGCCGGATGATGAAGTCGGCCGTCAACCCGACGAAGGCCCGCTGCACACCGTGACTTTCAGCAAACCGTTCGCTATCAGCCGCTCGCAGGTGCTGGTGGGCGAATGGGACGCCTATGTGCGCGAGACCGGCAACAAGCCCTACGACTTCGATGATCGCCCGGGGCGCCGTTGCACCGCCGGCAAGCCGGAATTCAAACAGACGCCCCGCGACCCGGCCGTGTGCATGAACGTCGCCGAAGCCCAGGGCTACATCGACTGGCTGTCGAAAAAGACCGGCCACGCCTATCGCCTGCAAAGCGAATCGATCCGCGAATACGCCGCCCGTGGCGGCAGCGCCGGACCTTTCCCGTTCCCGTTCGATGAGGGCAAGGATTACCAGATCTCCAGGCACGCCAACACCTACGGCGCGGCCGACGGCTACAACTTCACCTCGCCCGCCGGTACCTTCCCGGCCAACGCGTTTGGCGTGTTCGACGCTCACGGCAACGTCTACGAATGGACCGCCGACTGTTATCACCCGGACTACTCCGGCGTGCCCGCCGACGGACGCCCATGGACTCAGGAAAACTGCGAACGCCAGGTCATGCGCGGCAACGACTGGGGCGAGGCGCCGATCTTCTCGCGCTCGGGCAACCGCAACAGCAGCTGGCCGACCAGCAAGGGCGACTGGCTGGGCTTTCGCGTAGTGCGCGACCTCTGATCCCGCCCTCGACGAGCGCAGCCACGCCTGCGCTCGGTTAAAGAAACTGCGCGACCATTCGTTTTCCTTAAGTACCGGCACTCCCTCCGCATCGAAGCAGGAATCCTCCATGACCAAGCCTACGCGTGGGGCGATCAACGAATTGTTCGCCCTGCTCAAGCCCTTCCGCCTGATCGTCTCGGCGTCCATCGTGCTCGGCATGCTCGGCGGCCTGAGCGTCACCGTGCTGCTGGCGACCATCAACAACGCCCTGCATTCCGATGACGGCCTTACCCGCACCGTGGTGATGATCTTCGCCGGCCTTTGTGCTCTGGCCCTGCTGACCACGATCCTGTCGGACATCGGCACCAACTACGTCGGCCAGCACATCATCGCCAAACTGCGCAAAGAGCTGGGGGAGAAAGTCCTGTCGGCGCCGATCGACCAGATCGAACGCTATCGCAGCCACCGCCTGATTCCGGTGCTGACCCACGACGTCGACACCATCAGCGACTTCGCTTTCGCCTTTGCACCGCTGGCGATTTCCATGACCGTGACCCTTGGCTGTCTCGGCTATCTGGCCATGCTGTCGTGGCCGATGTTCCTGATGATGCTGGTGGCCATCGCCATCGGCACCACCATCCAGGCAATTGCGCGGGCCAAGGGCATGCGCGGTTTCTACGCTGCCCGCGACTCCGAAGACGAACTGCAAAAGCATTACAACGCGATCGCCGAAGGCGCCAAGGAACTGCGCATTCACCGCCCGCGTCGCCAGCGCATGTTCGTCGCCGGCATTCAGAAAACCGCCGAGAAGATCTGCGACACCCAGATCAGATCGATCAACACGTTCGTCATCGCCAAGTCGTTTGGCTCGATGCTGTTCTTCGTGGTCATCGGCATGGCGCTGGCCCTGCAATCGCTGTGGCCGAGTGCCGACAAAGCGGTGATGAGCGGATTCGTTCTGGTGCTGCTGTACATGAAGGGGCCGCTGGAACACTTGATCAGCACCCTGCCGATCATCAGCCGCGCGCAGATTGCCTTCCGCCGCATTGCCGAACTCAGCGAACAGTTCTCCTCACCGGAACCGCACCTGTTGCTGCAGGATCAGGGCAGCAAGCCAGCCGCCGTCAACAGCCTGGAACTGCGCAACGTGCGCTACGCCTTCCCGCCCGTCGAAGGCAGCGAACCGTTCCGTCTCGGCCCGGTGAACCTGCGTATCGAACAGGGCGACATTGTGTTTATCGTCGGCGAAAACGGCTGTGGTAAAACCACGCTGATCAAACTGCTGCTGGGCCTGTACGCGCCGACCGAGGGAGAAATCCGCGTTAACGACAAGCCGATCACTGCGGTCAACCGCGACGATTACCGGCAGAACTTCACCACGATCTTCGCCGATTACTACCTGTTCGATGACCTGATCCAGGGCGATCGTGAAGTGCCGCAGGATGCTACGCGCTACCTCGAACGTCTGGAGATCGCGCACAAGGTCAGCGTGCGCGACGGCGCGTTCAGCACCACCGACCTGTCCACCGGCCAGCGCAAACGCCTGGCACTGGTCAATGCCTGGCTCGAAGAGCGCCCGGTGCTGGTGTTCGATGAATGGGCGGCGGATCAGGACCCGACCTTCCGGCGGATCTTCTATACCGAGCTGCTGCCCGACCTCAAGCGTCTGGGCAAAACCATCATCGTGATTTCCCACGACGACCGTTACTTCGACGTCGCCGATCAACTGGTGCGCATGGAGGCCGGCAGGGTCAAAAGCGAACTGCAAACCGCTTGATCGAAGCAGCCGCGACCGGGCCGGAGAAAAAACTTTTCCGGTTTGCCGCGGCTTCCTCGTCTTAATGAGATGAATAAGAACCATTAACAACTATACCTGCCAAGGTCTTAACCTCATGTCCGCATCCCGTTTCATGCTTCGCCCTCTGACTCGAGCCCTGCTGATGCACGGCGCGACCCGCACACGCCTGGCCGGTAGCGGCCTGGGTCTGGCACTGACCCTCGCGGCAGCGCCGTATGTCCAGGCCCAGGAATGGACCCTGAACATCCCGGCCCAACCGCTGGCCCAGGCCCTGCAGACCCTCGGTCAGCAGACCAGTCTGCAAATCGTCTATAGCCCGGAAAGCCTGCAAGGCCTGCGCTCCAGCGCCCTCAACGGCCGCTACCAGGACGACGAGTCGCTCAAGGCGATGCTCAGCGGCACCGGCATTCGCTATCAGCGTGACGGCAACACCGTCACCGTGCTCGGCCCGGCCACTGGCGGCAGCGCGATGGAGTTGGCCCCAACCAACGTCAACGCCAACCGCCTCGGCGCCACCACCGAAGGCAGCAACTCCTACACCACCGGCGGCGTGACCATCGGCAAGGGCGTGCACTCGCTGAAGGAAACGCCGCAATCGGTCACGGTGATGACCCGCAAGATGCTCGATGACCAGAACCTCAACACCATCGAACAGGTGATGGAGAAGACCCCGGGCATCACCGTCTACGACTCGCCAATGGGCGGCAAGTATTTCTACTCGCGCGGTTTCCGCATGACCGGCCAGTACCAGTACGACGGCGTGCCGCTGGACATCGGCAGCAGCTACGTGCAGGCGGACAGTTTCAACAGTGACATGGCCATCTACGACCGCGTGGAAATCCTCCGTGGCGCGGCGGGCATGATGAAGGGCGCGGGCGGCACCGCCGGCGGCGTCAACTTCGTGCGCAAGCGCGGCCAGGACACCCCGCACACGCAGCTGTCGCTGTCGGCCGGGACCTGGGACAACTACCGCGGCCAGGTCGACACCGGCGGCCCGTTGAACGACGCCGGCACTGTCCGTGGCCGCGCCGTGGTGACCCAGCAGACCCGTCAGTATTTCTACGATGTGGCTGAGCGCCGCGATCAGATCTACTACGGCGCCCTGGACTTCGACCTCAGCCCCGACACCACCCTCGGTCTGGGCATGGCCTATGAAGATGTCGACGCCACCCCATGCTGGGGCGGCCTGCCGCGCTACGCCGACGGCTCCGACCTGCACCTGAAACGCTCTACTTGCCTGAACACCTCGTGGAACAACCAGCGCAGCAAACGCGCCACCTACTTCGCCGACGTCAAACACCAGTTCAACGACGACTGGTCGCTGAAAGTCGCCGGTGTCTACTCGCGCAACACCCAGGACATGGAATATTCCTTCCCGAGCGGCACAGTGCCGTTGGGCGCCACCGCCACCAACACGCTGATGCTCGGCAGTACCTATGACTACGACCAGCGCGACTACGGTTTCGATGCTTACGTCGACGGCAAATTCGACGCCTTCGGCCAGCAGCACGAACTGATCGTCGGCGCCAACGCCAGCCGTTCGCACAAGGACGACTTCTACGCGGTGGCGGCATTGCCACAGCGCCAGAACGTGTTCAACCCGAACCACAACATCCCGCAGCCGGATGAAAGCTACTACCTGGCCAACGCCTCCCGTGGCGGCCCCGTGGACATGCACATCAAGCAATACGGCGCTTACTCGATCGCCCGCCTGAAACTCGCCGACCCGATGACGCTGGTACTGGGCAGCCGGGTCAGCTGGTACAAATCCGACACCGACTCGGTGCAGTACTTCCGTGGTGAAGGCACCGAGGTCAACACGCAGTCCACCGAATCCGGCCAGGTCACGCCGTTCGCCGGCCTGCTGTACGACCTCAACGACAACCTGACCGCCTACGCCAGCTACACCGACATCTTCACCCCGCAAGGCTCGTACAAAACCATCGACGGCAGCACGCTCAAGCCGCTGATCGGCCAGAGCTACGAATTGGGGATCAAGGGTGAGTGGTACGACGGTCGTCTGAACACCACGTTCAACCTGTTCCGCACCATCCAGAAAGACGCGGCCCAGGATGACCTGCGGTGCGAAGACAGCTCCTGCCAGATCAACTCGGGCAAGGTCCGCGCCCAGGGCTTTGAAGCTGAAGTCAGCGGTGAAGTGATCGACCGCCTGCAATTGCTCGCCGGTTATACCTACACCCAGACCAAAGTGCTGGAGGATGCCGACGCCACTCAGGATGGCGCGGTCTACAACTCCTACGTGCCGCGTCACCTGTTGCGCGTGTGGGGTGATTATGCCCTGAGCGGGCCGCTGGATCGTGTGACCATTGGTGCGGGTGTCAATGCGCAGACAGGCACCTACCGCGTTTCGCCACTGGGCGGAGACAATGTCGACGGCGCGGGTTATGCGGTCTGGAACGGTCGCATTGGTTATCGGATTGATGACACCTGGTCGGTGGCGTTGAACGGCAACAACCTGTTCGACAAGCGTTATTACGCGACCATTGGGACCGAGGGGTTCGGTAACTTCTATGGCGAACCGCGCAATTTTGTGATGTCGGTGAAGGCTGATTTCTGATTGGTCTGATGTTGTTTAGAAGCCCCGCTTTGGCGGGGCTTTTTGGTTTTTAGGATTGGGGGCATATCCGTTGCTGCGGTGAAGGCTACTTAGGGTTCCGCCCTTACGGCGGGTCACTTTTTCCAAACGCCGGAGTGCCGGCCCAGCGAAAAGGTAACCCAAAAGGCTTTGCCCCGGCGTACGGCCCGCTCGCTGGGCTCGGGGTACCTTCGTTACGGAGCCGATCCTGGCGCAGCGGCTCCGGTTGGCTTCGCTGCAGCTACACTCGCTGTGTACGACTGCGTCGTACGGTCGCTGCGCTCCCACACCCGGATCGATCCCGTAACGAAGCCTACCGAAGGGGCAAAAGATCAAAAGCAAAAGCCAAAGCCAAAGCAAAAGCCAGATCAAAAGATCGCAGCCTTCGGCGGCTCCTACAGTTGGATCAGGTGCGGGCATAGAGAAATCGGTCGGCTGTCAGGCCGCCTTCGCGAGCAGGCTCGCTCCCACAGAAAGGCAAAAGCAAAAGATCGCAGCCTTCGGCAGCTCCTACACAATGAGCGCAAGCTCGAGTGCTTTTGATCTTGATCCACCGGCGACATCGGAAGGCTGAGTGGAGGGATTGATCCGGGCGTGGGAGCGCAGCGACCGTACGACGAAGTCGTACACAGCGGAAGGAGGTGCAGCGAAGCAAACCGTAGCCGCTGCGCCCGGATCAGTCCCGGAGCGAAGGAACCCGAGC